>JBBSJI010000048.1:0-22707 GCA_038257425.1 Chitinophagales bacterium | reverse complement strand
CTGATAAACAAATATGATGTTATCGTGTTTGTTGGAGGAGCCATACCGGCTGTGAGCAGCCGCAATACTGTAAATACGGCCAGGCCCATTGCTAATGAAAATATACCCGATGAATTTAAAAAAATGACCGGCAGAATCACTGCTGATAGATCAATACCGCAATTAAAATTGTTCCTTGAACAGGGAGGTAATATTGTAACCATCGGCAGCAGCACCCAATTGGCCTATCATCTTAATTTACCCGTAAGCGATGCAATGGTTGAAATTGTAAATGGAGAAGAAAAACCATTGGGCCGTGATAAATACTTTACTCCGGGAAGTATTTTACGGATGACAGTTGATAACAAACAAACCGCTGCATCAGGACTGAACACAGAAACTGATATTTACTTTGATAACAGCCCGGTGTTTAAATTAAAGCCAGATGCTGTAAGCAATGGCACTATAAAACCATTGGCCTGGTTTGGTAACGATAAGGTTTTACGCAGCGGCTGGAGCTGGGGCGAAGCTTATTTAAAGAATGGCGTTACGGCATTTGAAGCATCAGTAGGTAAAGGAAAATTATATGCCTTTACACCTGAGATCACTTTCAGGGCACAGGCACAGGGCACGTTTAAATTTTTATTTAACCAATTATACGCTGATTAATTGCTGTTAGACCATATAAATTATATTGAAGGCTGCTGTTTAAGTACAGCAGCTTTTTTTTGTGGTAGTGTCATTTCGACGATAGGAGAAATCTATTTTTAAATACCGGATCAGATGTCTCCTTTCGTCGACATGACAAAAATCCTGACTGTTTTTTAGCTTATTGAATTACTCCAATTAAAATATTATCTTTAATGAGGCTGGCTTATTCCATTAACTGCATCAACTTTATCTTTAAAGCAAATGAGATATCTATTTTTCCTTTATTTATGGATCGTTTTGCCAGCTATTGTTTTTGCCCAACCATTTATTAATGAACCCCAGCCTGCTTCACAGGCCAATACGTATGCCGTCGTTATTGGTATCTCTGCATATGCAGATCCGGATATCCAGCCCCTTGAATTTTCCAACCGGGATGCTGTTGTGTTTGCCGATTTTTTAATGTCTGCTTCTGGCGGCTCAGTGCCAAAGCAAAATATTAAGCTGCTGGTAGATTCCGGGGCAACATCAGGAGAGGTTGACAAAGCCATCCGCTGGCTTAAAACCAATAGTAAAAAAGATGATATTGTGTATTTCTATTTTTCGGGGCATGGTGCGCTTGAAAATGTTACTATGTTCAATAACGGGTATCTTATCTGTTACAATACACCATCGGTAGCTTTTGTTAACATGGCACTCAGTATCGATTACCTGAATGATGTTGCAAATACTTTATCTGTACAAACAAAAGCCAATGTCATCATCATTACCGATGCCTGTCACTCCGGCAAAATGGCCGGTAGCCAGTTCAAGGGTAATTACCTGGTGGGGGAACAGTTATTGCTCGCTAAAGAAAAAGAGATCAGGATGGCATCCTGTACGCCCGATCAATTATCAAACGAGAAAAAAGATTGGGGTGGGGGCAGGGGCGTTTTTTCCTATCATCTCATTAATGGGTTACAGGGAGGCTTAGCCGATAAGGATAAAAATAAATCGGTTTCGTTGGGTGAGCTGAAAAATTACGTGGAAAGAGCCATGGCCAATGACCCTATACTTAAAAGCGATGGTGAAGTACAAACACCGGTAATAAAAGGCAGGGATGATTTTCAATTGGCAAAAGTTGTACAGGCCGAGGCTGTGAAAGTGCAGCAACAGGTGACCGAGGATTCAGTGATACATGTACAATTATCGATGCTATCGCCTGTAGCGGAAGCCGATATAGTGCCTGAAGCCATGTTTTTTTCATTGCTGAAAAAAGAAAGCCTGGAAGGGTTAACTGAAGAACTGAAGCTGGATTCAATTACTGTTGATGCAATAGCTTTTACACTGATAAATACGCTTCAGTCCAGGCAGACCACCCAATCTCAAAAACATAAACTGGAAGCACTTAAAGCTGAACTTAGAAATGATAAAGAAAAAATGGAGTCGTTTAATATTGCTATCAGCCGTGCTATTAATGACAAGGGACAGGATGTGATCCTGAAATACATAAAAGGCGATGAGGCTGAACTGGAAAGACGCAGGTATTATAATGTTTACAATAGTGGATATGATATTTATCCAAGAATGTTCAGTGTGGCATTAAAATTATCGAAGAGTGATAAATATATTGCCAACAATACAGCGGTGTTACTGCATTATTTTACAGGCGTAGCCTTGCGGTTAAAAATACCTGTTTCCACCAATCAAAAAATATTGATAGAGCAGGCACTTGCAGAACAAAAAAAAGCACTTGATCTGGAAGAGCATGCTGCTTATATTTATAACGAACTGGGCATCCTGTACCAGTATAAAAATGATTATGTACTGGCCGAAGAGAATTATATAAAAGCAAGCCGGTTTTCGCCCCGTTGGGCCATACCTCAATCAAATTTATGTGGGTTGTATGGCGCTATGGGCAAGTATGAAAAAGCATTGGAGGCCTGCCATATGGCAGATAGTTTACAGGCAGGGTTACAATCTATCAGCGTAAATCGTGGATTGATCAATGAACAAAAAGGGAACCTGTTGTTTGCCGAAGAATATTATCGCAATTCAATGGATATTAATTCACGTCATTATTTGCCTTTTGAAAGATTGGGAAATGTGTATATGAAAACAGCCAATTATGCACAGGCCGATTCTTTTTTATATGAAGCTTCCCTTCGCAAAGCAGGGTTCCATTTTGAGGGAAACGACTGGACAAGGATAGCCCCATCAATAGTTGCGGCACCTTTTTCCCCTTTTTTCTGCAAGGTTGATACCTCTATTTTAAAACCAACAGACATTTTTGCTTTTTTTACCTGGGGAGTTCAGGAATATGAAAAGAAGGAATATATACAGGCTGCCAGAATTCTGAAAAAGGTGATAGCCCATGATAAAACAAACCCGCTGGTATTTCATTACTTGGGAAAGATATTTTATGATCAGCAAAAATGGGAAGAAGCAGAAGTAATGTTTAAACTGGCAATACTTTATAGCAAGGATGAAAAAGATTTTGAACGCTATGTGGATTCGGTAAAAAGATCTGTCGTTTATCCATACGATCATAGCTGTTTTGAAGCGTATTTTGCAAAGAAATATTATTTGCAGAAAGAAGATTATTATTTTGCCGGAACCCTGTATGAATCGTGGAAACATGTGGAAGAAGCGGAACAGTATTTTAGAAGTATCATTAAACAAGAGCCTGCAGAAATTGGTGGGTATTTAAAATTATGGCGATTATATGAAAGCCAGGGCCGCTTTAATGAAACAGAAGAAGTGATAAAGAAATATGCCGGGGTAGATAAAGAAAGATATGAACGTGAATTGAATGCATTTTACCGGCGTACAATTGAAAAATTTCCGTATGATGGCAACTGGAATTATAAGTTGGGGATATTGTTATATAGCCGGGCCTCCTTTGCTGCCAGGGTTCCTTATTTCGATTCAATTGTTTGGTTTCCGTTATTAAATAAAGAGCTGCTTATTGATTTTGAAATTTACGGCAAACTTGATTCCTCCCCTTCATTTGCATTATCAGATAAAGCCAGCACTGGAGCTGCGGTACACATATATTTAAATGAAGATCAACTTTACGAACGGACTGCAAGTTATGGTATACCGGGTACAGGCGAGTACATTGATTTGGCAGATGCTGTTTATTTACCACGTAAGGATGGTATAAACTATTTAAAAAGAGCCGCTGAACTGCTGTCAGAAAAGGAAGCCCTGGCAGATATTCACTTTAAGATCGGCAACATTTATTTATGGGCTGGTTCAAAAAAACAGTCATATCCCTATTTTGAAAGATCATTGGAACTGGTTTCTGCAAATGCCAATGCAAGGCTTACGCTTGTGGATATTTACACGGCGTTATTCAAGAACCGGGCAGCACTGGATCAGCTCAATTATTTATACGACAGCAGCCAGATCAATTTTCAAAAAAGAATATTGCTTTCTCAATTTAATATTCATGCCGGGCAATTTGAAAAAGGGGAAAGTTTGCTTGATAAGGCCGAAGCGATCCATCCATATGTATTGCCCGAAATAGCAGATCTACGTGGTCGGTTATATATGCTTGCCAATAAACCTACAGTGGCAATTAAATTTTACCGCAGCAGTTTAAATGCCCAGGAGGAGAACGATCCCTGGTTTAATTCCTATTCCCTGGCGAGGCTATATGCAACAACAGGTAATACTAAAGAAGCATGGAAATGGCTGCAGTTAGCTTTTCAACATGGCTTTAACTATTCTTTTGTACTGGAGAACGATCCTTATATGGAGAACCTGCGCAAAACAACAAAATGGCAAACAATGCTAAGTAGCATAACAATGAAGAAATATTTATCAAACTTTACCGGTAATTAAAAGTTCTTCCCCCTGTTGATTTAAAACCTCCCATACTGGATATTAACAAAAGGACGCTGTTTACCACATTTCACTGTTTTCTCATCATTGCACCAGGTACGGCTTGTTTTACGTTCTGTTTGTGTTTTTACCTGTTCAAAAATATCTGTCCAGGTTACATTGGTTTTGGAGAAGCTTAAATGGGTATCTACTGCATTCCTGAAAAAGGTAGAAAAGAATCCCCCGAATACAGGATTACTTATGGCCAGTTGATAAGGCTCTGCTGCAGTAGCCAATACAGTAGTGGGTGTTGTGTTCAAAAAAAGATCATGGCAGTTTTGCATACTCCAGTTCAGGTCAAAGCCCCCTTTCTTACCACTGATGGCCTGGTCCTGTACCATCGGGTTGCTGTCTGTTACATAAGCATTGCAACAATCACTTAGGATGAGGTTTAGCCGGGCACCTTTTTTCTTGATCATTTCCTTAATATCTTCCATGCTTAAAGAATTGACCAGGTAACTTTTTTTATAATCTATCCTAAGATCTATATAAGGTCCTGGCCTGCCATCCTTTGGCTTGCGGTATCCATGGCCGCTGTAATAAAATACCACAATATCATTTGGCCCGGGCGTTAAAAATGTTTTGATCTTATTTTCAACTGTCTCCTTATTATAATTTGCTCCGGCAACCGTATCATATATGAATTGGTCAATGCCCAGGTAATCCTTTATCCTGGCAAAGAAGGCAATAGCATCGGTCATATTCTTCCTGTCGGCTGTGCCGATCTTTGCGTCTGTTGTATTGGCAACAAAGAGCAGGTAAAGTTTAATATTGCGCTGGGCCGTTGTTAAGGCTTTTGTGTTATTGGTCACAAAAAGATTCCTGTAAAAACTATCGTAAAGTTTAAAGTAGGTGAGTACAAATTCTTTGGTAAGATCTTGTTGCCTGATAAATGTTACGTTACTGAACCTGGTTACATCAGCATTACAATCCTTAATAGAGTTTGCTACTCCCATAGGTTCATATAACCCGGTGGCATTGTCTTTTTTAAAACACAAAAAAGCCGGAAGCGGAATGCCGGGATCTTTACTATCAATATAATTAACTCTTGCCAGTTTATAATAGATGCGTTCATTATTAAAACAGGCTGCTACTGCTTCCGGGTTCTCTTCTGTTACATCAAGCTCTGCAAGGATGCTGTCTTTACCCGCTGGATCAATAAACCTTAACCTTAGTTTTCCTTTTCCATCATTATTATCAATAAAAAATGCTTTACAGGCAATTGTATCCCTTGAACTTGGAAGATCAAATGATAACTCATAGATTGTTTGTGCATGCAGGTATGAGGTATGCAGGCAAAGCACAAGGAAGAGTGTTATTATTTTTTTCATGCAGGTTAATTCAATATTAAAATAGGCAAAAATTTTAGCAATTTGTAATCTGTTTTTGATATTATGAAAATTTAATTGTAAACTTATACTCTAAAACCTTACATATGTATAAAAGAACCAAAACACAACTGCAATTTATTCTGGGCGGAATTTTACTGTTAACTATTGCTGTAGCCGCATGCAACGACAGTAAAACTGATGCAACCAACACAGAGGTTAAAACAACTGTTGTACCACCTGCTGTTAAAGACAGTATGGATTCAATACCCGGTAACCAGGCTCCAACACCGGGTGGTGGTGGAAACTAAGTAACGGTATCCTCTTCAGGGCCTTTTACCTTAAATTTTATTTTTCTCAACCTGATTGACCCATTGCCATGGGTCAATTTTTTTATAAGCCAGTTTTCTAGCCTGTGATGACCTGGTATCAAAATAGTAGCAATTGCAACAAATATCAGCATCTCATAAACAGGCGTATAATTTGTTAATTTAGCTACAGTGGGGTGGAGCAGCAGGGTTAAGTATTCAAATAAGATCAGCAGCGAAAGTACACCCAGCGCTTTTATTACTCTGGTATGTATCCTGATACGGCTGAGTAGCAGTGTTAACAGGAAAAATCCGGGGATGAAGATGCCGATAAACAATAATTGCAATTGTTTTTTCCTTTCCTTTGCCGCAATTTTTTTATTTTCCTCTATTTCCTGCTGGCGGATGTTTTCGTTGCTCGACATCAATTGCAGTTCCCTTATCTTTTTTTTACTGTTTATGGAATCATCCAGTTCTTTTACTTTCAGTAGATAAAAATATGCGCTGTCTATATTGTGCTGATTTTTATAATGATTTGCCAGGAAACTGGCTGCTTCAAACTCCTTGGGTAAAATTGGCGCTTTTTCGGCTATCTGTAGCGCCAGCGAAGCATAATACACGGCAGAATCATTTTTATGTAATTGCTGCTGGTAAAGTCTTGCAAGCCCAAGCATTGCCTCACACATAACATCATCATTATTGGCCTTTTTCAGGTTAGCTATTGCAGTACTGTAATACAATAAAGAAAAAACCGGATTGCCTTGTTTAAAATAAGTATGTCCTAAGCCAGTCATCGCATTACCGATATAATCATCATTTTTTAAATTGTTGGAGATTATGAGTGCTTTATTAAAGTAACTGAATGACGAATCTGTTTTGTTAAGCATATCGTATGCATCACCCAGGTTCATAAAAATATAATATTTGGCATCCTCCCTGTTAATTTGCCTTATCACCGAATCTGCCCTGTAATAATATTTCAAAGCTTCATTGTATTCTTCCTGGTAGCGGTAAACAATACCAATGTTCAGTAATGCCATAGCAAGATTATACGGACTGTTACCTTTTTCATCCAGTTCAAGTTTGCGCAGGTTAAGTTCCAGCGCTTTGGGGTAATTACCCATCGTGTTATGGATATAGGCCATATCTCCCAATGCTTTTGACTGGCCTTCGGCATAATTAACTGTGGTTGCCAGGCTTAATGCCCTTTGTGAATAAAGGAGTGCTAGCCCGGGATCATATCCAGTTACGATCCTTGCCAGTTGCCTCATCAATTTTACTTTACCGGTATCGGTCTTTTCATTATTCAATAAGGTTGTAAGACTGTCAACTGTTTTTTTTTGTGCATTAACGGCTGCCGGTAAACTAAAGAAAAGCAGTATGAAAATTATCCAACGCATGTTTGCCATCGTTTTGGTTATACAGTTTGTGAAAGCACCTTAATCTGACTTCCAATATACTTTATATATTTCAGTAAGTAATCCGGCACATCTAAAATTCTTACAATAAGCAACAGGATATTTGGAACAGACCGGTTTGAAATAACAGGAGACCGCTTATTTTAAATCATAAATAAAATATAAAAGGCCTTTCCAGATAATAAAAGCCATGTATCTACGTTCAGATTTTACTTATCTTGCTTGGTAAGTTGAATATTTTTTTACCCCCCCAAGTTATTAAGATCCAATGAAAATTACACCCTTCTTTTTAATGCAACATCTTATCTTATTTATTGGCTGTATGTTCTTGAATTCTATAAGCAATGCTCAAAAAAATGGTATTGTACCCTTATCGGGTCTGCGCTTTTTTAACGAAGGTATTTCTGCTGATGGTATAATTGTTAAAGTAGATGGAGCCCAGTTGCTTAGTAACCGTATACCTTTAAATAAAGAGGTAGAAGTGGAGTTAATACAGCCTGCCGGTTTTGTTATTGATAATAATAAAACTTTTTTTGCCGGGGCTGAAGTACTTATTTTATCTCCCAAAGGAGATATCCTCTCAAAAATACCTAATATACTTGCTGCCAACCAGGCAACTGGTTTTGGTGCAGCATTTCAAAAAAAGTTCAGCATAAAATTTATGGTGCCCAATACAGTAACTAAAGGCAATTTTGCAGGGCAGGTAAAAATCAGACTGTACGATATTAAAAGTAAAAGCCAGTTGAGGCTTGAAATGCCGGTAACCTATGCCAGACCCGGAGAAACGGTGCATGTTTCCCGAACTGCAAAAGCTATAAAAACCAATTCAACCGCAAAGGCAGTGAGCAACGGCTTACAGGTAAAAAATATGATTGTAAATACCGACACCTCAATTAAAGTTTCTCCCAAAATGGCATACACCAGCCTCGATATTTCCAATATTGAGGGGTCAAGCATGGCCGACATATTTGGCGGCAAAGAAAATTTTTGGGTTTATGATAGTGAACTTAACGAAGTAAAGATCACTGATATACTTTTAAAACAGGTAAGGGGTGCATTAGAAAACAACACTGTAAATTATACTTTAAAAATCCCTTACAAGCTTAAAGCAGCCGTTGCAAAACTGTATACCGTAAGGTTCAGGTGGGAGAGCCCTGATAGAACACAGGTAATAGATGTAGTGGTAAATAACTGATCATCCTTAATTCATATAAAATTGCCTTTTGAATTTCAAAAGGCAATTTTGTTTTTAGGGAATATCACTAAACTAAAAAAATTATTTACATCTATTTATAAAATCCAAAATCTCCATCACTGAAATATTTTTAGCATCCTGGTAATTGTGGTACTGCTCGGCAACCAGGTCAACTGAACAATCGCAATACTTATTTGCCTTTTCACTGCCGATGATCTTCCCGGCCATGTTCTCACAGTTAGATACAAATTCCTTGATCTCCCTCTTTAACCAGTACCTGGCAGCAATACGGCCCACCGTTTTACAGGACACTATTGTAACAAGCAAGATTGAGATCACAAGTAATGCGATTTTATATTTTTTCATTTTTTTGATTTTGTATACAATATAAATAATTTTTAAATCATTGGCCTGATTAAGCTGCTGCGGCGGGTTTAAAAGCACCCGTTATCCAGGACATGTATTAATACGAAGTAAAATTACAGCGTGTTTTTTTATTAAGAATAATGTACTGTTGGTATATTTTTTGCTAAAATTTAATCCTAAAATCTATGACTATGAGAACCATTGCTTACCTGGCTGTAAGTTGCCTCACACTTTTATTTATTGCCTTAATTCTCATTATTGTTCTTTTCGTTAAACAGTAAAAGAATTGATTGTTGTTTTTAAGTATGGTTTATACAGTAGAATCAGTATAAAAGTATAGCTGCTAAGTATGCTATAAATAAATTATTATAGTCATTTCATAATAATTTTAAAGGTTTGTCGTTTTAGGTGAAAACCCAAAACCAATGAAAAAAGCCCTACCAGCTATTGCTGTACTAGTATGTGCTGCAATTCTTTTAAATTCCTGCGCCGTAAGTAGCAATACTGTAACCGCTCAGAATCCAAAAGTTGAAAATTCAAATGATGGCTCTAAATCCTGTTTTGTGCAATTTAATGACGGTACTGTAAAACAGTACAGCTCTTTAAAGCTGGTTACCGGTGTTTTAACTACGCCCCACCTGCTGGCAGATAATAATATAGTGCTGAATGCAAAAGATATTATGGCTTACCAGGATAACCATTATTATGCGGTTTCTTCAAAGATCATTACCAGCAATAAAAAAAGCCAGGTGGCAGTTGATGCATTGCCCGGCTTTGCTATAAAAATATTATCCGGTAAACTGAATGTGTACAGCCGTAAATATTATAATGGTGGAAATACAGTAGAAGAGTTTTTTTTGCAACAGGGCAATGATGGATTTATAATTGCCTATTCAAAAGATGTTTTAAAAAGCATGCTGAAAGAAGATAATAAGGCACTGGAATTTTTCAACGGCAAAACCAAGGTAACACCCTGGTCTAAAAAAATACTGGCCGCAGTTGAGATATATAACAATGGGCAGATGATCACTAAAAATTAAAAATATTTTTTCTAACTTTTAAATGTCAACCTCGTCACTGGCCAGGTTGACATTTTTATTTCAGGTAAATCAATTCAAAGAAGCATCCAGGGTTTTAAAATCTACATCGCTGTAATCCTTAACCACATTATACAAAGTATCTCTTTCCACAGGCTTACGGTTTACCTGTTTAATTAAAGTAACGAGTTCTTCTGTACTCATAGCCGGTGACTGTTCTTCACTGCCGGCCATACTGTATATTTTTGTTGAGTCGTCAATAGTTCCGTCAATATCATTCACACCAAAAGATAAACTCAGCTGAGCATGCTGACGCCCAAGCATGGGCCAGTAAGCTTTCAGGTGTGGGAAGTTATCCAGGTAGATTCTGGCTATAGCATACAGCCTCATATCCTCGGTGGTAACCGATTCGGGCACATTACTCATGGCATTATCCCGGTTTCGGAATTTTAAGGGAATAAAAGTATTGAAGCCTTTTGTTTTATCCTGCAACTCCCTTAACCTCCGCATATGGTCAACGCGGTGCTCATATTTTTCAATATGACCGTAAAGCATAGTTGCATTACTGTGTAAACCTAAATTATGAGCTGCTTCATGAATGGCAAGCCAGCCATTGGCATCAACTTTATCAGCACATATCTTTTCCCTTATTTCGGGGTGAAATATTTCTGCGCCTCCACCCGGTAAACTGTCAAGTCCTGCCTCGTGCAATTGTTTCATGCCTTCTTCAACAGTAAGTTTTGCTTTGCGGAACATATAGTCCAGTTCCACAGCGGTAAATGCTTTTACATGCAGGTGTGGCCGGTGTGCTTTTATCTTTTGCATCAGTTCAATAAAATAAGCCATATTCATTTTTGGATGAACACCGCCTACAATATGCACTTCGGTAATGGGTTTACCATCGTATGTTTTTACAATATCCAGCATCTGGTCAATGCTCAGTTCCCAGCCTTCTTCCTTGTGGGCATACAAGCGGGAGTAGGAACAGAATTCGCAACTGAAAACACAAACATTGGTAGGCTCGATATGGAAGTTGCGGTTAAAATAAGTTTTATCGCCATGCAGTCTTTCCCGGATAAAATTGGCCAGGGCGCCCACAAAAGCCAGGCTGCCTTTTTCAAAAAGTAATAGGCATTCTTTATCAGTGATACGTTCTGCTTTTTTTACTTTTTCTGCAATTAATTTCAGGTCTTTATCGGGAGCCGAATCGATCAAAATGTCTATGGAATCATTCATCAGCAATTTTTTTACAAATTTAGGATGATAAAGGCTGTTGTAATGCTAATTTTTTGTTTAACCATGTTCAATAAATCTATATCTTTCAAGTATAGAAAATAAAACAACCGCTATATGAATATCAAGTTCCGTCTTACTGCGATGAGTTTTTTACAGTTTTTTGTGTGGGGAGCCTGGCTGATAACCGTAGGTAATTACTGGTTTGGTACTAAACAATGGAGCGGCGCTGAGTTTGGAGCCATTTTTTCTACCCTGGGATTTGCCTCATTAATAATGCCGGCAATCATAGGCATTATAGCCGACAGGTGGGTAAGCGCTGAAAAGTTATATGGTATACTGCACATCATCGGCGCATTGTTTTTGGCCTATATACCTTCAGTAGAAGATCCCGGCACATTTTGGTGGGTAATATTCGGAGCAATGCTTTGTTATATGCCTACCATTTCTTTATCAAACTCCATTTCGTATACCATTTTAAAAAATAATAATTATGATGTAGTTAAAGTGTTTCCACCCATCAGGGTGTGGGGCACAATCGGTTTTATTGTGGCCATGTGGGTAACGAATCTTACCGGTAATAAAGCATCAGGAAATATGTTTTACATATCGGCTGCAGCAGCACTGGCGTTGGGTATTTATGCTTTTACACTTCCTAAATGTCTGCCGCCAAAACTTATTTCGGAAAATGCCACCTGGGTGGAAAAAATGGGTTTGAGTGCTTTTAAGTTATTCAGTAAAACAAAAATGGCTTTATTCTTTTTGTTTTCTATGTTCCTGGGTGCAGCACTTCAATTAACGAATATGTACGGGGATGTTTATTTATCAGAGTTTGAAAAGATACCTCAATATGCCGACTCGTTCGTAGTAAAATATTCGACTATTATCATGTCCATATCGCAGATCTCTGAAACATTGTTTATTCTTGCTATTCCTTTTTTTTTAAAGCGATTTGGCATTAAGCAGGTGATGTTGATCTCGATGATAGCCTGGGTGCTGCGTTTTGGTTTATTTGCTTACGGTGATCCTGAGGGAGGTTTATGGATGATCATTCTTTCCTGTATCGTATATGGAATGGCATTTGATTTTTTCAATATTTCGGGATCCTTATTTATTGAAACTACAACTGATGCCAGCATACGCTCAAGTGCCCAGGGATTATTTATGATGGTTACCAATGGCATTGGTGCTGTATTGGGGGCCTTGATTAGTGGCTGGCTGATACAAAAATATTACACGTCTGTAGATGGCAACCGTGACTGGCATGGCATATGGCTGGCATTCTCTATCTATGTGCTTGTTGTAGCCGTACTTTTTGCTGCGCTATTCAGGCATAAACACAATCCAAACGAAATAAAAGAAGTGCAACATTAATTTTCTCAACTCAACTATTGTTTGCATTAAAAATCCCCCCGATGTTTCGGGGGGATTCTTTTATCTGCGATTTTTTTTAAATCTCTGCAATCTGCGATTATTATTTATGCTGCTCGATCTTTTTTACAAAGTTTGCTTTAGGTTGTGCACCTACCAGTTTATCAACTACCTGACCACCTTTTACGAAAAGAATTGCAGGAATACTGGTAATGCCGTAGTTCATAGATATTTGCGGATTATTATCAACATTTACCTTACCTACATTAACCTTACCATCATAATCCTTAGCCAGTTCTTCAATTACGGGGCCTATTGCACGGCAGGGGCCGCACCATTCTGCCCAAAAATCAATTACAGATAATTTATCCGAGTCTAAAACATCAGTCTTAAAGTTTGCATCAGTGAATTCAAGTGCCATAAAATTTATTTTTTATAATTAAAAGGTATTTTAAAGAATGAATTGCAAATTTAGTTCCAATTAATTTAATATGATCTTATGAAATATCCACAGCTTGTGATGAAATACTATTGTCATAGGTTTGGTCATTGTGGCGGTTAAAACCCAATAAAATTGCTCCAGGGGTTAAGCTACAAGATAGAAGCAACTTGAATATGAAGTAGATTCTAAAGAATTACAGAGTTTTCCCTTTGTAAAATTTGCCCTGGTGAAGCTTGCAGCTTTTAGCTTACTGACTTATCTTTATTAGCTAAAAATTAAATATCATGTATCTAATAAGAGAAGTTTTTAAAGCAAGGCCTGGCAAAGCCAAAGACCTGGTAAAAATGTTTAAAGCCGCTGCACCTCATTTTGAAAAAACGCAGGACATGCACAACATGAAAGTACTTACCGATGTTGTTGGTCCATACTGGACTGTGGTAGTTGAATCGGAGACTGAAAATATTGGAGCATTTTTTACCAATTTAAGATCGGCTACCATGAGTGATGAAATAAAAGAGATCATGAAAGATTATATGTCTTGTATTGAGGGCGGACGGCGGGAGGTTTATATGATAGAGTAAACGGTATGTTTGGTGTCAGATGTACGGTGTACGTCAGTCTTTTAAAGCAGAAAGCCCTCGTACACCTAACATCGTAAATCTTTACCCCGTAACCACATTCACTTCAATGTCTTTATTCTCATTGAGGTAAAATGCCAGGTCATCATTCATAGCCACGCTTTTCTCAAGGCTGTACATGCCTACTTTAAATTTATTTCGGTTATCAAGTATGTTGAATTTAATAGAGGTCTTGCCAGGGTTTGCCTTTACATTGGCATCAATGAAATCAACCATTTCCTTATTAACGAACTGGGGTTCCACATCAATGATTACCTGTTTGGTTAAGGTTGATTTTACTGTATCCAGCAGGTGTAGTTTGTTTAAACTAAAATCATACGACTGGCCGTCATACCGCTGCCTGAAAACGCCTTCAACCATTACGATCAAACCCTTATCTAAATAATTTGTGTATTTCACATAGTCTTCGCTCCAAAGCATAAACTCTGCTTTACCACTGTAATCTTCTAAACTTAAAACGGCAAAATTCTTTCCCTTTTTTGTCAGGCGATGCTGTGCATCTACCACAAGGCCTGCCAAACGGAAACTCTTTGCAGGATTAGGATGCGTATTCACTGCCAGTTTAAATTCATTATAATCTGCCAGCGGCGTAATATTATAATGCTTCATTTCAAATTTATAATTATCCAAAGGATGGCCACTCATGAACATGCCGGTAACTTCCTTTTCATAATCCAGTTGTACAGCAAGGGGCCAGGGTTCGCAAACAGATAATTTTGGAGGTACAATATCCGGCATCTGCATATCACCAAAAAGCGTGTTTGCTGAGTTGGCATTCTGCGCCTGGAAAACGGAACCGAATTTTAGGATCTTGTCAAGCCCCTGCACATCGCCGGGGGCCTGGTAAAAATATTGAGCCCTGGTTATATCTTCAAAACAATCGAAAGCCCCGGAATAAACAAGGCTCTCCAATGATTTTTTATTGGCTGAGCGATGGTTCACTCTTTTTGCCAGGTCGTAAATGGAAGTAAAATGTCCGTGTTTGGTTCTTTCTTCAATTATATTCTGGATAGCATTTTCGCCAACACCTTTTAAACCACTGAAACCAAAACGTATCTCCCCTTTTTTATTTACAGCAAAACCATTTTGTGATTCATTGATATCGGGGCCAAGTACTTTTAATCCCATGCGTTTACATTCTTCCATAAAGAAAGTGATCTTGTCAATACTACCTGCATGATTCATTACCGCAGCCATGTATTCACTGGGATAATGTGCTTTTAAATACGCTGTTTGATAAGCAACAAAAGCATAACAGGTAGAGTGCGATTTGTTGAAAGCGTATTGTGCAAATTTTTCCCAGTCTGCCCACACTTTTTCTAAAATATTTTTATCATGTCCTTTTGCATTGGCACCATCCACAAACTGCACTTTCATTTTATCCAGCACAGTTTTTTGCTTTTTACCCATGGCCTTGCGCAGAATATCTGCATCGCCCTTGCTAAATCCACCAAGCTTTTGAGATAGTAACATTACCTGCTCCTGGTAAACCGTAATGCCATAAGTCTCTTTCAAAAACTCTTCCATATCAGCAAGATCATATTCAACTTGCTTTTTACCATGCTTACGATCAATGTAATCCGGAATATAACTCATTGGGCCCGGACGATAAAGGGCGTTCATCGCAATAAGGTCATCAAATTTATCGGGTTTAAGTTCTCTTAAATATTTTTGCATGCCCGGACTTTCAAACTGGAAAGTTCCGTTTGTATCGCCCTGCTGGTAAAGTTTGTATGTTTTTTCATCATCTAAGGGAATAGCATCAATATCAATAGCAACACCGTGGTTTTGTTTTATAAGCAGGAGGGCAGTTTTTAAAATGCTCAACGTTTTTAAACCTAGGAAGTCCATCTTAATTACACCGGCTTCTTCAATTGAATTGCCTTCAATTTGCGTAAGCCATAGTTCCGATTCTTTGGAAGTGGCTACGGGCAATAATTCTGTAAGGTCCTGTGGTGCAATGATGATTGCGGATGCATGAATGCCGGTATTGCGGACAGAGCCTTCCAAAATTTCTGCCTCGTGTAATATTTTACTTTGCAGATCATCTCCTGCATATATCTGCCTGAGTTTTTTTACATTTTCTATATCCTCTGATTGCAACTGTTCTTTTTCTTCAAGCGATTTTTCTCCTGCTGAGCCTGTCGAAGCATTTGCCTCTTTGATCGTGAAGGGTGCATGCAATAATCTTTTCAGGTTTATACCCGGTTTTTCAGGAACCAGTTTGGAAAGAGCCCTGCTTTCTGCCAGCGGCAGATCCATAACCCTGGATACATCGGCAATGCTTGATTTGGCAGCCATAGTACCATAAGTAATGATCTGTGCCACCTGGCTCTTACCATATTTATTAACTACATAATCCAATACTTTCTGGCGGCCTTCATCGTCGAAATCCGTGTCAATATCCGGCATGGATTTACGTTCGGGATTTAAGAATCGCTCAAACAGTAAATTGTATTTTATAGGATCTATATTGGTTATACCGATACAATACGCAACCGCACTGCCTGCTGCAGAACCACGGCCGGGGCCAATGAACACACCCATATCACGTCCCGCTTTAATAAAATCACCTACGATTAAAAAGTAACCGGCAAAACCCATTTTTTCGATAATGCCGAGTTCAAACTGTATTCTTTCTTCAGCTTCAGGCGAAAGGATCTTGTATCGTTCTCTTGCACCGGCCCAGGTTAAGCTGGCCAGGTATTCATCCTGTGACTTAAAATTTGCAGGCACCACAAAATGGGGCAGGAGTATATCTCTCTTTAAATTCAATAATTCAACCTTATCTACAATTTCATTGGTGTTATCAATAGCTTCGGGAAGGTCTTCAAAAACCTTAGTCATTTCCTCGCGGGTTTTTAAAAAGAACTGGTCGTTGGGAAATGCAAAACGTTTATTTTTTGCAAATACATCATCATCTGTAAATTCACGCAGGGCAGGGGTGCTTTGTTTTTCGCCGGTGTTAATACAAAGCAGGATATCGTGTGCATTAAAATCTTTCTGATCTACATAATGCGAATCATTGCTGGCAATAACTTTCACATTGTGTTTTTTTGCAAACTTCAGCAATACTTCATTCACTTTTTCCTGTTCAGGAATTCCATGGCGCTGCAATTCTACATAATAATCATCCTGGAAAATATTGAGCCACCATTTAAATTCATTCTCACCTTCTTCCTCGCCTTTTTTTAAAATGGTTTGGGGTACCAATGCACCCAGGCAACAGGTGGTGGCTATCAAGCCCTCGTGGTATTTATGAATAAGTTCTTTATCAATGCGTGGATATTTTGAATACATGCCTTCAATATAACCAAGCGAAGTAAGCTTAACCAAATTTTTATAACCTGTTGCATTTTTAGCAAGCAGTATCTGGTGATGTCGTGGATCTTTTTCTTCTTTACTGAAAGTCTTACGATGCCTGTCCTGCGTTATATAGAATTCGCAGCCAACAATGGGCTTCACTTTTAAAGTTCCGTCATCATTTTTATGATTGTATGCTTCCTTTACAAATTCAAATGCACCAAACATGTTACCATGGTCACTTATAGCCAGTGCAGGCATACCATCGGCTATGGCTTTTTTATATAGATTCTTAATAGAGGCGGCTCCATCTAATAAAGAAAATTGGGTATGTACATGTAAATGCGAAAACTTCATAGTATGATCCGTTTCTCGTTTCTGGTTTCTTGTTGTGCGTTACTCGTTTGGGCTAAAAATTAAAATAAGCCTCAACGAGAAACAGATTTAACAAATATCGTTAACAATAAGATTGTTGTCTAATCCGTTTTTCCACAGGACGTTAAGTTAATTTTAAATTGAATTAATAAAAGGTTAATAGCTTGCATTTACGGTATATGAAAGTTACCTTTGCACAGCATTTGAGAAAAATATTTTTAATCACCAGTTTGTAGGACAGGACTAATAGATAAGCAAAGATAAATCAGCACAATCAACGACATTTAAGCAGGAAAAGAACACAAGATTAAGTTGTACTTACGTTTTAAACCTAAAGTTTACGTATGAAAAACTTATTTTTTGTTTCTGTTGCCCTCGGCATCTTTTCAGGAACATCTTTAACGGTAATAGCTCAGACCTCTGTAAATATGGAGGCTATCAGTACATCCGTAAAAAAATCACCCAAAATCACTAGCGGCTATGAAACTGGCGTTGAAGCAATTGAAAATTGCTCACCAACCCAGTTCAAATATGCCCAGTTGCTTAATGTAGAGGTAGAATCCATCACCAATTATACTTTATTTAATTTTATTGAAGACTGGTGGGGTACCAAATACCGCTATGGTGGTGCCACAAAAAAAGGAATTGATTGCAGTGCCTTTTCAGGAACTTTATTACATACAGTTTATGGGTTTGTTGCGGCAAGAACTGCCAGGGAACAATATGAATTATGTGAAAAAATAGAAAGAGAAAATCTGCAGGAAGGTGATCTTGTTTTCTTTAATACCAAAAGAGGCGTAAGCCATGTGGGGGTTTATTTAAGAAATGGATTCTTTACACATGCAAGTACTGGCCAGGGGGTAACCATCAGCAGCCTTGATGAAACTTATTATAGTAAAAGATTTCTTGGCGGAGGAAGAGTAGCACTTAACAATAAAACCGAAGAGCTATAAACTCGAAGAAATAAAGAGTGTAAAAGGAGATCTATTGATCTTCTTTTTTTATGCCAAATCTTTTCCGGGTTGCATGCCACACGGGAATAAGATCGGGAGATAATTTAAGCATAAAAGAGCCTGCAATATAAATGATAAGGAATACGGTGCTCCTTAAAACTATTCCTAAAAATCCATTCATACTATCAAATAAAAAATAGCAACAGCAGAAGCACAGGAATGCCAGTATGATGGTGTAAACCGTTTTTTTATCGAATGGCTGCAGGTTGAATTTCTTCAGTAAGAAAAAATAGCGGATTGCATTGTAAATGGTAAAGCTGATGAGGTTAGCAATTGCCGGCCCCATTACGCCGAAATAATATTTGGTAAAAATATAATTCAGCGGAAGTGTAAGACCCAGTAAAATGATGCCGGTAACAAAATCAAAACGCCAGTATGTTGATGTGCCGATGATCTGGCTGTTGACACCGGTGCCCATATCTACAATACGCATAAGGCCAATATAAAAGAAAACCCATAGGGCCGCTTTATAACCCTCCTGTAAATGAAAGCTGTCTACCGCATCAATAAAGTTTAACCAGATAAGGGCAAACATACCGGTAGAAAATATGAGCTGGTTTATAGAAGAACTGTGATAGATCCTTTTTATCTTTTTCATGTCCTTGTCCTTCCACGCCTTAGATAATGCACCCAGCGAAGAAGAAATAATGCCCCTTTGCGGTGCCTGTATCAAACTGGCAATATTCTGTGCCAGGGTGTAAATTCCTGCCAATGCAAGCCCGTTGGGCAGTACAGCAGCAATGATGATCGTATCTATCACCATTGATATTGTATATACAAGGCTACCTCCGTAAACAAAAGAAATGAGTGTAATTATTTTTTTGAAAAACTTTTTTGAAACACGGCTTACCGATAAAGTAAAAGAGATATTATTGGAATAAAAGAGGTAGCCCAAAAGAACTAGTGCAAGTGCCAGGAAAGTAAATGAATAAATTTTTATAAAAAGGTCGAAACTGGCTATGATGCCGGCAAAACTCAGCACGATCAGCAGGGTTGTAAACAACCTGAACTGAACCTCTCTTAAAAAATTTGATACAACTGCTTTTTTTACCTGCCAGGCATAGGCTTCTAAAATAGAGAAAAGGGTAAGTCCTAAACCAAATGGAAAAATGTAATAGTAATATTTTATAAAGTCCGGGGAGTTGGTTCCGTATTTCCTGATGACAAGATCTTTAAATACAATTCCGGCAATAATTATGAGTGCAAACCCTATTAATGAAATGAGTATTGCCCAGGACAATTGATCGTTCTTCTTTTTTGGCAGGTTATCATTGTAATAGGGATAAAATTTATGTATGTAAGCTGACATGCCCAGATTGGAAAAGGAGAACATGATATTGGCAATGGCCATAAAGATACCTGTAAGTCCGTACTGTGCCTGTGTAAAGCCCCCTTCCCGGGTAAACAAATAAGTGTTGAAAAAGCCGATAGCAAAGCCGATGTACACCACCATGGATGAGATTATACTTTGCTTGCGTATCTGCGACATTAGTTTTGTTTGCTGCTAAATTACTCTGTTTTTTGTCATTTCGATACTTCGTTCCTCAGTACAGGCTGCGGAGAAATCTATACAACTAAATTTATAGATTCCTCACTGCGTTCGGAATGACTGGTCGATGAAATTAATCTACCTTTTTTGTTTTGATGTAGAAATTTGGATCCACAGTAAAACTATTATCCCCTTCGGGATATAAATTCAGGGTTTTCCATTGCTCCGTTGGTTTGATCCATTGTTCGGTCTTGAATTTTATTTTTAGCGGCAGGTCAAATCCTTTTACACAATTGGTATAACGATAAGATAATTTATATCCATCAATTTTATATTCCAATACTGGAATTTGAATTGTACGTAAGTACTGGTCAAACACTTTACTGAAATTATGTTTACTTTCTTTACTGATATAATCTTCTATTTGCTTTGTAGTAACTGTCTGGTGATAAAACTTTTTATTCATCCCTCTTAATAGCTGCCTGAATTTTTCATCGTTATTGATCACCTGCCTGATGATATGCAGCATATTTCCTCCCTTGTAATACATGTCGCCGCTGCCTTCCTGGTTTACATGGTATGGGCCAATAATGGGTATGTCATTCGAAATATTCTTACGGGTGCCCTGCACATAAGCATTACCTGCTTCTTTTCCGTACCAGAAATCGGTAAACAAAGTTTCACTGTAATTGGTAAAGCTTTCATGTATCCACATATCTGCAATGTCTTTGCTGGAAATATTATTGGCAAACCATTCGTGGCCGCTTTCATGTACAATAATAAAATCCCATTTTAATCCCCAGCCAGAACCAGACAAATCTCTGCCTGAATATCCATTTTGAAATTTGTTGCCATAGGCGATAGCACTTTGGTGCTCCATACCCAGGTGCGGCGCTTCTACTAGTTTAAAACCATCCTCGTAAAAAGGGTAGGGGCCAAACCAGTGTTCAAAAGCTTTCATCATGCGTGGAGCATCTTTGAATTGTTCTTTGGCTTTGTCCAGGTTATAATCCAATACCCAGTAATCCATATCCAACTTTCCTTTTTCGCCCTGGTATACTTCATTGAAATGAACATATTTACCGATATACGGAACCAGGTTATAGCTATTGATTGGATTTGTTACAGCCCAGTTATAAGTTGATGTACCATCTCCATTATTTATCTTTCCCCTCAAGCGCCCGTTTCCAACACAGGTTAAAGAATCAGGAATTGTAATATGCATCGCTGCACTATCAGGTTCATCGGCCTGGTGATCTTTGCAGGGATACCAAACGCTGGCACCAAGGCCCTGGCAGGCAACACTTACAAAGGGGCTGTTGTTCTTGTCTTTTTTCCAGATAAGGCCACCGTCCCATGGGGCATTACGGGCTGCACGGGGTTTGCCGTGGTAGTAAACGGTTAAATAATTTTCAGTATTCAACTTTGGAATTTGAGTCATTAAATTAGGAGTAGAAATAAAATATGAATTGCCATCTTTTCTAAAAAAAATACCCGATAAATTAACCATGTTGCTTTTTATATAACACTTAACACTATCCAAAACCATCGGCTCCTGCAGGTCAATCTGCATCACGGCCCCTTTTTCCAATACTTTAAACTGAATTACATTGTACCCACTGATAGTACTATCCTTAATATTAAACTTCACATGCAAATCATATTTTAATACATCCCACCAATCCCTGCTTGCACCATAAGTACCACGTAAACTATCCGCATGTGTAAATATCTTAGCTTGCTTTAATGGCTGGGCCTGAAGCCAATTAAGCATTAAGAATGAAAAATTAAAAATTAAGAATGCTTTTATTATTTGTTTCATGTGTATTTGTATATAAATGCTAATTTAGTTTTCTTTATGTTTAATCATGCACCTTTCATCAAATAAGATAATATATTATAAAAGCGCAGCTTTTATCCTTTGTGCCTTTGTGCCTTTGTGGTTTATCCTTTTTTCTTCCTGTAAAAATCACAACCATCCCGGTAAAAAAATATTGCATTACAATGAAAGCAGCGGGCTTGAATCCCTCGACCCGGCTTTTGCAAAAAATAAACAGGTGATGTGGGTTACGCATCAGCTTTACAATACATTGATAGAGATTGACAGCAACCTGCAGATGAAACCATCACTGGCTACGCATTGGAACATCTCTGATGACAACCTCACGTTTACTTTTTTTTTAAGAACAGATGCATTCTTTACAGATGATGTCTGTTTTACAAATGGCCAAGGGCGCCGGTTAACAGCCCATGATGTAGAATATAGTTTTAACAGGATCATTGATAAGAATACTGCAAGTCCGGGCGCATGGATATTCAATAACCGGGTAGATTCTATTGAACCATTTAAAGCCATTGATGATACCACCTTTCAATTAAAACTCATTCGCCCTTTTCAATCTATATTGGGCATATTGAGCATGCAGTACACTTCCGTTATTCCCAAAGAAGCAGTAGCGCATTATAAAACTGATTTTAGAAGACATCCCGTAGGCACAGGTCCCTTCAGCTTTGTGGCCTGGGAAGAAGGGCAGGCCCTTATCTTAAAAAAGAATGCAACTTATTTTGAAAAAGATGCTGCAGGCAATGCGCTGCCTTATTTAGACGGGATCAAAGTAAGTTTTTACGACAGCAAGGCCACAGAGTTTTTAGAATTTCAACAAAAGCGGCTGGATTTTATTGATGATATCGATCCTT
>JBBSJI010000047.1:0-23215 GCA_038257425.1 Chitinophagales bacterium | reverse complement strand
ATTTTTTGTTACAGACTAAAAATACATTTTTAGCAATCGCATAAAAGTGCTTCTATCAAGCGTACAATTAATCCTATAGTTTGAGTTGAAAAGAAAAGATGGTTTTTTCACGGTCTGACGGGCAGGGCTTTGTGCTGGGCTGGACGTTTTAACGTCCAGCCCAGCAACTGAAGCCCGGCAGAATTACTAAAGTTGAAGGTAACAAATAAAAGTTGAGAGTTGCTCGTCCAGCCCCGAACAAATGCCCAGAAAAATTACCGCAGCTTGGGCAGGACAACGTCCAGCCAGCCTTGCACAAAACCACATGTTAGCGGCTGGGCTGTTCTAAAATTTCGATACTTCTTTCTTTTTAAATTCTGTTTTATTTTTGCTTCTTATTGAGTCTTCCTTTCTTTCCACTTTTGAATATTCACTCAATAATGTAAATGAAACAATTGGTTTAAAGAATTTTATATAGTTAGTTTTTGAGTTTGAATCTATACGAGTAATAGTATTTGAAGTATTCTTCCCTTGGCTATAATCTAATGGGTTATAGTTTTCAGGTCTAAAATTGATTTGATACCCAACTTTAATACCAATGCCGTGTTTAGTATATTGATAAATAAATTCTTCTGTTAGATAATCTTCTGGAATTTTTTTTGTGCCACTCTCTTTAGTTTGAAACCCTCTAGTTATCATTCCATAAGGGCTCTCATTTATCTCTTTTATTTTCTTGCCTTTGGGGTATGAACTTTCAATTATATTTTCTATGTCTTCGATTACTTCTGGGATTAATTTAAAAACATAGTCCATCTGACCGGTAAGCCTAAATTTATACAAACCAAACTCCTCGGAAGAATAATAGTTTTCATTATCAAAATCGAATACGGTGTTAGAAATGGAGTATGTTTTATTTAAATAGCTACTAATTGTTTGTTTGGATTTAGTGCCGAAATAAATATCATCAAAGGCTTTTATTAATTTAGAAGAGTCAATAGGAAAAACATGTGACGTTAATTCTTCATGAAAATATTTGGGGGTGTCAATCGTTAAGTTGTTTATTGAATCTTTTGATTTAGGTTCACTATTATTAGTGTTTTTGCAAGAAATTAAAACAAGTAATATTACTGTAATTGAAGAGTAACTTAAGTTCATTTTGTAAATTTATTTTCCAATTTAAGTTATTCAGTCCAGTATTTACCACTATCTAAGATATCTGTATAGGTTTTTATAGCTGGGACTGTTGTTACGCCAATAGTTCCTATCATTCCTCCAGAAACAGCGAATTTAATTTCCTCTAAGTCTTTACGGTTTTCCTCTACTTCTAGAGTTGAACTATTGTTTTCATCAAATTTATTGAAGGAGGCTACAGGTTCTCCCTTTATTGGAAATTTAAATACCTTTTTATTTTTAGTAAGTTGCTTTAGTTGGTCTAACGATGTTATTTTTTTATACATGCTTTTGATTTTATGAAAGGTAATAGAATTTGAAAAGGAACAAGAGATGTATTTTCACTGTCGTCACACGTTTCGCTTCTAGCCTTGCCGCTAACGAACAGGGCTTTGTGCAGGCATGGGATTTGAAAAACGTCAAGCCCGTAACCGCTGCTGATTGAAAAACAAATGTACAAGATAAGTTGCAAAAGTTGAGCGATGTTTGTCAAGCCCGAGCTGAAGCCGATAGCGAGCAAATGCCGAATTTAACAACGTCCTGCCATGCTTGCACAAAACCCCATGTTGTATGCAGTTATATTAATGAATTAATTATTAGGTTACAATTATCCTAGACTAATTTATTTATTATCAAGTGTTTTACTTCCGGTAAAAGTTCCATTTGTTCTTGAAATTACTTGCCAATGGTTGTTATTTCGCACCCATGTATCTACTATATAACCTTTCGAATCAAATGGATGGTCATTAAAAGTTCCTTCCCAACTATAAAGAGAAGTGACTAAGGCAACGTCGCCATGTATCTGAGCGTATATATTTGATTGTTCAAACTTAACAATCTTAATATGATTTAATAGATTGTCTAACCATGTGGAAAGATATACTGGAGTACTGCCATCCCATCTTTGCAATTTGTACTCTGGCGACATTAAATACTTAAGTGTTGAGGTGTCATGACTAATCATTGCATTCATCCATGCTTTTGAAAGTTGTTCAAGTTTTTCTTTTTCAGTTGAATCAGCTATAAAATGAATGGATTCACTTGTATTGAAAGCGTCATTTAAATTAAAGATTGAATTCTTAATAGATTGTTTGGCTGACAATAAGTAAATGTTCGAAAACATACAAAAAGCGAAAAAAACAATTTTTTTTGTCATTGTTATGAATTTACATTATAATAAAATTGGTTTCTAAAATGGAGTTTTATATTTTCTTATTGTTATGGTAAAATGTTGTTGTTGATAATTGCATACAACGGTAGGGCTTGCTGCTGTGCCGGAATTTTATATTCGTCAGCCCGTAACCGCAGCCCGATTGAAAAACTAAAGTTGAAGATAAGAACAAAAGCTTATTAGTTATTCGTCCGCCGGAGCTACTGCTGATAGCAAACAAAAAGATGAGGATTTATTCTTCAGCCGGCATAGTAGCAAACCCATTGTTACATGCCGTTTTGGGTCAACTTACCATTAGAATATTTTTCTTGTTTTATAATATTTCCTTGTTTGTCAAAATAAAGCCATTCTCCATTTTTTACGTTCAAACTACCTCTCGTTGTTTTTCTTGCTGTTCTTTTTGTCGTCTGTTCTTTATTTACTTTTTCTTTTTGAGGAATTTGAGTTAAATCGCCTTCCAATTTTATTTCCCCACTTAGATAATATTCAACTAAATGCTTTTGTCTATTTTTTTCGTAGGTTATCTTTTTTTCAAGAATACCTTTGTTATTATAAAATGTCCAAACGCTATCTCGAGTACTTTGTTTTTGATTGCCTTGTTCTCTTAGCTTTCCATTTTCATAAAATCTTTGTCGCAGCCCATTTTCTTTGTCGTCAAGATAGTTTTGGGTAGAGTAGATTTTTCCATTTTCATTAAAGTATGTGACTTTCCCTTGCCGTAGTCCATTTATGCAATTGCCTTCTGCTCCTTTTATTCGTCCTTTTTTGTCAGCAACAAAACAAGTAAAATGTCCTTGCCTTATACTGTCTTTTATTGTGTAGATTGTACTATCATCAGCAAATCCAATGTCTGTCCACGTTTCATAGAACTTTCCATTTCCATTGGTACATATTTGTTGCCCGTCACCTGTCCAACAATTAATGTACTTTGTCAAGTAAGGGTCATTCCTAATTTCTTCAGATAGCTTATTTCCGTTCTCATACCAATATGTCCACACGCCAACACTTTTACTTGAAATGCTGTCTACCGAAACAATATAACCTCGTAAATATATGTTTCCACTTTCATAGAAGTCCTCATACACTTCTTGTTTTTGAGAAAAACCATTTAGTGTGCAAATAAATAAAAGAATTGTCAAAAAGTGAAGTCTCATAAAATGGCATGTAACGGATCTCGGCTTGGCGAAGGTTGGGAATTAGTATTCCGTCCAGCCAGGTGCCGAAGCCTAAAAGTACTAAAGAATTTGATGTAAACGAAATGCAGCCAGCAGAACTAGGAGCGTAGCAAAAAACTGCTGGCGGGTTGTATTCGGTCAAGCCGAAAACTAAAGATTGGTAATGAAATGAAGTTGATTGACCTTCCGTCAGCCCAACTTTTGCCAAACCGATGTTGTATTGCGCCCGCTCATGAACTTCATGCCGGTGGGTAGCAAAATATATGAATTGGCGAATGATAATGCTTATGAACAATTTTTTTGACTTTACCTTTTAGTAAGAAAGCAATTCGCCTAGATCTTCCCGGTCAGCCGAAGTTTGAGGATTTTACCAGCAAAAATTGTTTTTCGGTCAACCTGAAAACACTTCAGTTGATAAAATTGAATGATCCGCATCACTGCTGATTATAAACAATTGAGTCGGGTGCGATACAACGTGTGTATTTGCGCTAATATACGCTATTAAGATCCCTCAACAATTTTTTCAATCTGCTCTTTTTTAGGCATTTAATAAAAAAACGGGGCGGCCGGGGGAGTAGCGCAAATACAACTCAGCCAGTTCATCAACTCTAACTATTGCGGTCCCTCAACCTAAACTATGCGGTTCTCAACCCAAACTATGCGGTTCTCAACCCCAACTATGCGGTTCTCAACCCAAACCATGCGGTTCTCAACCCAAACCATGTGGTTCTCAACCCAAACCATGCGGTTCTCAACCCAAACCATGCGGTTCTCAACCCAAACCATGCGGTTCTCAACCCAAACATTTAGGTCTTAAACCTAAAATTTTAGGTCTTAAACCCAAAACTTTAGGTTACCCCACCTAAAACTTTAAGTTGTTAACCCAAAACTTTAGGTTACCCCACCTAAAACTTTAAGTTGTTAACCCAAAACTTTGGGTTACCCCACCTAAAACTTTAGGTTTTGCTATATCAGTTGCTATCCTCACCAACCAAAATGTACCTTTTACTTCCCCTCCCAAACATTATTTGCAAAATCCTCATCAGGGAATACCTTTTCTGCATCCAGCTCTACTTTTTTTAATGCCTCTGTGGTGGGCAGTTTTACCTTCCAGGTGTTGGTATTGTTCCAAACCTCTACCGGCAGTTTTAATATTCCCGTTTTACCGCTCTTGGTTTCGTAGCTGATATACACAGGCAGGGCCATCTGCTCAAGGTTTACAATTGTTACTATGGCACCTTCTGCCGGTTTGTTTTCGCTGTACTCTACTGCAGTAATGGCCTGGTTATTTAAATAATTCTCCAGGAACCAGCCCTTCCAGAACCAGCTAAGGTTTTCGCCACTTGCATTATCCATGGTACGGAAAAAATCCCAGGGCGTAGGATGCTTGTATGCCCAGCGCCTGATGTATTCTTTAAAGGCATAATCAAAACGGTCGGGGCCAAGTATCTCATCACGCAGTAATTTTAAGCCATAGCCGGGTTTTGAGTAGAGTAAATTACCAATATTTCTTTCCTTCATAGCATCGGGTGTGTACATGATGGCTTCCATGGTTTCGCTAAACATGTAAGGCGTTACCTGGTCCATGGGTTGACGAATGGTCTTATACTCGCCTTTATTAAAATCATCTTCGGCAAGGGTATTTATAAAAGTATTAAAGCCTTCATCCATCCAGCCGTATTTACGCTCATTACTGCCAACTATCATAGGGAACCAGGTATGGCCAAATTCATGATCGGTAACACCCCAGAGGCCGTCTTCCGTTGCGCCATAGCCGCAAAACACAATGCCGGGGTATTCCATACCACCAATATTGCTTGCAACATTCACGGCAACGGGATAAGGATATTCAAACCAGCGCTTACTGTAATTTTCAATACTGGCTTTTGTATATTCTGTAGAGCGGCCCCAACCCTTTTCGCCGTCGCTTTCTTCAGGATACACACTCATGGCCAGTGCTGTTTTACCGCTTGGCAAATTTATTTTAGCTGCATCCCATATAAAACTTTTACTGCTGGCCCAGGCCACATCCCTTGCATTGGTCATTTTAAAATGCCAGGTAAGTGTAGCCGCTTTAGGGCGTGATGATGCCTGGGTTACTTCGGCAAGCGTACGCAACATGACTGTCTTATCACTTTTTTTGGCTTGTGCCATGCGGCTTTGCTGTGTAGCAGTTAATACTTCTGCTTCATTCAATAATTCGCCACTGCAAACAACAATATGATTGGCAGGAGCAGTTATGCTGATGTCAAAATCGCCATACTCACAATAAAATTCACTGGGCCCAAGGTATGGCGCTGTATTCCATCCTTCCACATCATCAAACACACACATGCGTGGATACCATTGCGCCACGGCGAAGATATTTCCATTCTTTGTTTTTAAGATTCCGCAGCGGTCAGCACCATACTCCGGTAAGGTGAATGAATAATCAATTTTTATTTTGATCATATCTCCACCTGCCATTACAGCTTTTGGTAATCGTATTTGCATCCTTGTATCTGTAATAATATAATCAGCTGCTGCATTTACATCACCCAGCTTTACAGCGCTTATTTTATAACCACCGTTAAAATCACTCTTACTGTCGCCATAGCGGCTGCGCCCATTTACGGGCATACGTGCCTGTCCCCTGCTGTTTTTATTAAAGAGATTCTGATCTAACTGCAGCCATAAAAAAGGCAATGCATGCGGACTGTTATTTTTATAGGTGATGGTTACCGAACCGGAGATCACATTGGTAACATCATTCAATGTTACATTCACCTGGTAATCGGCTTTGTTTTGCCAGTAGCCAACATTGGGTGCGCCTGTTGCAGCCCTGCTGATGGTACCGCCCGTTGGATAAAAATTGGGTTTGAACAAGGCATAAGGATCATACCTTGAATCCTGTGCGTTAATTGTATATATTGAAATGAAGAGCAGCATTAAAATGCCAATTACTTTTTGCATATGCGGATTTTTTTGATTTCGAAGTTAAGCTAAAGATGTAGCAAGTATGTGCCCGTAAATTAAAAATCTTTTGACAGGCTTACACCTACCGAGCCCTGCATATTGGCAATGGGCGGATCTTTCTTTTCAATAGAAACTGTGATGGATTTGATGCGGTTATCGAATACATATATCTGCTGTAACAGTTCCTGTGCAATGGTTTCCAGCAAGGCTGTCGGAATGTCCATCCGTTGTTTTATGATATTATAAACCGAAACGTAGTTAACCGTTTGTTCTAATACAGAAATTTTTTCATCCTGATTAAAAGACAAGGAGACATTTACAATGAAAGTATTTCCGAATATGCGTTCTTCTTCATGCACACCATGATGAGCAAAGAAAAGGAGATTATGGAGGTTGATGGTGAACATATATTAAGTAAAAAGTAAAAAGTAAAAATTCAAAAAAGCCTTCAATTGTGAAAGCGTGCTTTAATTGAGGGCTCCAAAATTTTTACTTTTGACTTTTGATTTTTGATTTTATTAATGCAGCCCTTTTTCACTGAGATAGCGTTCTGCATCCAGTGCTGCCATACAACCCGTACCGGCTGCAGTAACGGCCTGGCGATAGATCTTATCCTGCACATCGCCACTGGCAAATACCCCTTCTACATTTGTTTTTGATGTGCCCGGTATGGTTTTTAAATATCCGGCTTCATCCATTTCCAACCAGCCTTTAAAAATACTGGAGTTGGGTTCATGGCCAATGGCTACAAAAAATGCGCTTACAGGAATTTCTGTTTTCTCTCCTGTCTGATTATTTTTAATGCGTACTGCTTCTACTTTTTTATCGCCGATCACTTCATCGGTTTCGCTGTTCCAGTAAACTTTGATGTTTGCTGTATTCATTACCCTGTCGGCCATCACTTTGCTTGCCCTCATTTCATGGCGGCGAACGATCATATGCACCTGCGAACAGATCTTGGATAAGTACAAAGCTTCTTCAGCAGCGGTATCACCGGCACCAACAATGGCCACTTCTTTTCCTTTAAAGAAAAATCCATCGCATACCGCACAGGCACTTACACCATAGCCATTCAGGCGCTGTTCACTTTCAATACCCAGCCATTTTGCCGATGCACCTGTTGATATGATCAATGCATCTGTTTCAATCCATTTCTCTTCATCTATTTCCACTTTCAGTGGCCTGGTAGAAAAATCTACATTGGTGGCAAGGCCATACCTAATGTCGGTACCCATACGCTTTGCCTGGTTCTCAAAATGAACCATCATTTCAGGGCCCTGTATGCCATCCGGGTAACCGGGATAATTTTCCACTTCGGTTGTAATGGTTAGCTGTCCGCCCGGCTGAATACCCTGGTACAATACCGGGTTCAACCCTGCCCTTGATGCATAAATGGCTGCAGTGTATCCTGCAGGTCCTGAACCTATAATTAAACAATTCACTTTTTCTGTTGACATAAATTATTGCGCTGTTGTTTTTGCGAATGTAAAGGAATAATTTTTATTGAAAAGATTAACGGGCTATAATAGTACCCACCTGCGATGCATAGCCACAAAAAGCCCCGAGTGCTCCATTGCTGATATTGCCAATTACTTTACCCGGTTGTGAAAAAGGATTACCAATACTTTGTTGGTTAAACTCCCAGGTGTTCCAGAAATTGTAAGTGGCTTTATCAATGTTGGATAATTTAAAAGAGATGGTATCGCCTCTTGTAAAAAATTTGTCATCGCCTGTTGGTATGGGATTGTTACGGTCAATGCCCTGGTCAACCTGGCCCGAATAAGTAGTGCCGTCAATCACTTCATCATTAAATACAGAATTAAAACCGGGTAAAAAACGCTCGCTGTTCTTCTTTGTATAATACCTCACGTAATTGCCCAGCCCCGGCGGATCAATTGCCCTTGCCATTAAAACTCTTTTTGAAGTATCAACATTTGGAGGAGGTAGTTTGGTCCACAGACTGTCGAAAATTTTTGTAAGCGCCGGTATGGTTGTTTTAGCTGTATAGGTTTTACCTTCTGCTTTTATGGTAAGGTTGTATTCTTTATTAAACTCACCAACAAATGCTGTAGCAAGATTTGAAGAATCAATACTGTAATAATACAAAGAATAGCCGTTTGCCAGCGGCACCATGTATTCCTTAAATTTATGTGTTACTGTTCCGTTGCTCATAGTAACCTCTGCATTATGCACAAATGAATTGGCCAGTATCTGCGGACTGATGGCACCAAAATAATCAAGGCTTTTACTCAATGCTACTGTTGGTGCAGCTCCATTCTCAATTTGGGCATCAACCACCAATAAAGGCGCTGCTTCTTTTAATTTAAAGTCTATATCCTTTTCGCAGGAAAAGAACAAAACTCCAAAAATGATAAGTATGATCCATTGTTTCATATCGTACAAAAATAAATAATGATCGCCGTAAACATTGTTAATCTTAAACAAGCAATATAAATGAATGTTCGGGTGATTTAAAAAAACCTCCTGTTTGTTACAGGAGGTTAAGTTTATTGTACCGGGTAATTTAAATTATCCTAAATATGCTTTTAAAGCACCACTGTAACGGGCTTTCTGTAAACGCTTGATCGCTCTTTCTTTTATCTGGCGGATACGTTCTTTTGTAAGATCGTATTTCTGACCGATCTGCTCAATGGTAACACCATTCTCGCCATCCAGGCCAAAATATGCATTTACGATCTCTGCTTCACGTGGACTTAAAGATTTTAATACCCTGCGGATCTCGTTCTTTAATGAATCGTGCATTACATCCTCATCAGTTTCGTCTCCACCTTTCAGCAGGTCACCCATGGCTACATCTTCAGCTTCATGCACGGGTGCATCAAGGGAAGTATGGCGGGTATTACTTTGAAAAATGTTGTTGATCTCTGTTTCACTCATCTCCAGTAATTCTGCTAACTCCTCAGTTGATGGCTCACGCTCATGTTCCTGCTCAAAAGCCATGTAGGCCTTGTTAGCTTTGTTGTAAGTACCAATTTTGTTTTGTGGCAGGCGGACTAATCTGCCCTGCTCTGCCAACGCCTGTAATATAGATTGGCGAATCCACCACACAGCATAAGAAATAAATTTGAAACCCTTGGTTTCGTCGAAGCGTTGTGCCGCTTTAATTAAGCCGAGGTTACCCTCATTTATCAAATCACTAAGTGAAAGGCCCTGGTGCTGGTACTGCTTAGCCACAGATACCACAAAACGAAGGTTGGCCTGCACCAATTTATCCAAAGCACGCTGATCTCCCATTTTGATCTTTTGGGCCAGAATGGTTTCCTCTTCAGGAGTGATCATCGAAATCTTGGAAATTTCCTGCAAATACTTCTCAACTGCTTGTGAATCACGGTTGGTAATCTGCGTTGCGATTTTAAGTTGCCTCATTGAATTGTATTAATTACTAAAATAGAACACTAAACAGACATGTTTTGTTGGGAAAAGGTTGCAAACGGATGGTTAATACAACAAATTCCTGCTAAAAATGTGTGCAAAGCTAAGAAATTATAGCCGGATTTCATAATGATAGTGTATAAATGGGATGAAAGGTGGATAAATGGACCCTTAGGGGGCAGGGATCTTGGTTAAGTAAAAATTGAAAAGTCAAAAATCAAAAAAATGACGGTTTTACTATTGTGATATCTCTTGGTTATTGATTTTTTACTTTTGACTTTTGACTTTTGACTTATCGTTCAGCTTATATTTGAATGATGATAACCGATTTACGCTCAGATACTTTTACAAAACCATCAGCAGCCATGCTGGAAGCTATGTTCAAAGCAGATATTGGGGATGATGTTTTTGGTGAAGACCCTTCGGTGAACCAATTAGAAGCTATGGCTGCGGAAATGTTTGGGATGCAGTCCGCAGTTTTTTGCCCAAGCGGCACCATGACCAATCAGATTGCCATTAAATGCCATACCCGCCCCGGGGATGAAGTGATCTGCGATAAAGTAAGCCATGTGTACATTTATGAAGGGGGCGGTATTGCTTCTAATAGCGGTTGCCAGGTAAAACCAATAGATGGAGACAGGGGAAGAATTACAGCTGCACAGGTTACCAATGCTATTAATCCTGATGATGTACACAAAGCAAGAACACGGCTTGTAAGCCTTGAAAACACAGCTAACAGGGGCGGCGGAAGTTGTTATGATTTTACTGAAATACAACAGATTAAAGAAGTTTGTTTAAATAATAATCTAATCCTGCATTTAGACGGGGCCAGGATCTGGAATGTCTTAGTGTCACAAGAAGAAACAGCTATACAATATGGCGAAGTCTTCGACAGTATATCTATTTGCCTGAGCAAAGGCATGGGAACACCGGTTGGTAGTCTCCTTTTAGGCGATGCAGATCTTATTAAACAGGCAAGGCGGGTAAGAAAGGTTTTTGGAGGTGGTATGCGACAAGCAGGTTTTATGGCAGCAGCTGGTATCTATGCCCTGGAAAATAATATTGAAAGATTAGCTGAGGACCATGCACATGCAAAAGAAATTGCTGCTGCTTTAGGCAAAAAAGATTTCATAGGTAAAATAATGCCTGTGGAAACCAATATCATCATTTTTGAAGTTTTAGGTTCTTATACAGCCAAGGAATTTTGCGATAAGCTTAAGACCTATGATATTTTATGCCTTTCTATTTCCCCCACACAGGTAAGAATGGTTACACACCTGGATTTTACTAATGAAATGCTAAAAGAGCTCATAGCCGTGATAGAAACCATGTAAGCTTGAAATAAAACGTTCACGTCATCGTTACAATTCAAACCAACCGATTTATGAAATTATATTCCATCCTCTTCACAGTTATTTCAGCTTTACTATTTACTTCCTGCGAAAAGATCGGCAGTATTAATAATGCTGCAATAAGTAACCCCAAAGTAAATTTTATTTTTAAATTCGATTCAACCCAGCAAAGGCTCAATGCTATTGGTCAGCCGGCACCCATGCCTGCAGGCAATGCAGGTCAGTCGCCACGTTTTAATTTGATGAGTGCACATTATGTAGAGTTGGCTCCAACTGCTTTTACTGCTTTGGGGGCCGGGGCTATCTTGTATAAGGCACCGCAGGTTAATACAGGTGGGGCTACAGCCATTGATTTCAGCAATGCTAAATTTGCAGGAAATAATCAAATTTTTTTAAGCGTGCCACTTAAAAGTTTTGCAGCAGGCACATATAATTGGTTAAGGGTTTCGCTGGCCTACCAGAATTATAATATTTATATGAATGCGTTTGGCCAAACGATTGATGCCACATTGGCTTCATTCATCGGTTTTAACACCTATCTCGGCAACTATAAAGTAAAGGATTCAACGGTAGTGGTAAATGCAAATAAATTGCAGGGATACTGGGCTCTGGAAGGAAAGGTACTTGGAATCGGCTTTTTAAGTACAGGCCAGGCTCCTGCAGGTGCAACTACAGTTCCCAATCCTTTATTTGCAAGTTCCCCAATCCCTGCCGGCTCCTGCCTGGTAACAGGGCAATTCTTAACGCCGTTAATTGTAACAGGTAATGAGACACAGGATATCAATATCATTGTTTCTCTTTCTGTTAATAAAAGTTTTGAATGGATAGATGTAGATAATAACGGAACCTATGATCCCAATAACGGCGACATGGTGATTGATATGGGCATCAGGGGTATGATACCGATAAAGCAATAAAGTATATTTCAGCCATAAGAACGCCGCATTTAAAGTGCGGCGTTTTTTGTTATATGCTATATCTTCGTAACCACTGATCAACAAACCAACGGAACTATGCATCCATTCGAATTACTGTTACAGGATAATAAGGCATGGGCTGCTCAAATGGTCGCTAACGACCCTGATTTTTTTAAGAACCTTTCCAATTTACAAACACCTGAATTTTTATGGATAGGTTGCAGCGACAGCCGGGTGCCTGCTAACCAGATCACCAATACTCAGCCCGGTGAGATCTTTGTACATCGCAATGTGGCAAACCTTGTTATTAATACTGATGTGAACCTTTTAAGTGTATTGGATTATGCCGTTAATCACCTGCATGTAAAGCATGTAATTGTTTGCGGGCATTATGGTTGTGGCGGCATCAAAGCATCTATATCAAAAACAGATTTTAAACCGCTGCTGAATATGTGGCTTAGAAATATTAAGGATGTACACCGTATACACCGGGAAGAACTGGAACAAATTGAAGATGAAGAAAAAAAACTTGACCGGCTTACTGAATTAAATGTACAGGAGCAGATATTTAACCTGGCAAAAACTTCCATCATACAGCGGGCATGGAAACAAGAACAAAGGCCCGACCTGCATGGTTGGGTATATGGCTTAAAAGACGGTATTCTAAAACCCGTATTTGAAATGAAGGCAGGTACACATATTGATCCGTTGTATGAATATGACAATCTTTAAACTAATCGCATGTTCCCAAAAATAGATCCCACTACTACCCCATCCTGGCGGGCATTGCAGCAGCACCGGCAATTGTTTGAGAATGTGCAGATGAAAGACCTGTTCTTTAATGATGCTGACAGGGCTACCCGTTTTTCTATACAGTTGGAAGACCTATTCTTTGATTATTCAAAAAATATAATCACTGAAAATACAGTTGAAATTTTACTGGAGCTGGCAACAGACTGCAAATTAAAAGATGCCATGGATGCTATGTTCAATGGCGAACGAATTAATGAGACGGAGGACCGTGCTGTATTGCATACTGCATTGAGAAATTTTTCGGGCCAGCCGGTTTATACAGATGAAGTTGATGTAATGCCTGCCATTAAATTAGTGCAGGAGCAAATGAAATCATTTTGTGCTGCAGTTCATTCGGGCGAATGGAAAGGATATACCGGCAAAAAGATAAAATATATTGTAAACATTGGCATCGGCGGCAGTGACCTTGGCCCTGTTATGGTTACAGAAGCTTTAAAACCTTATTGGATCGAAGGGATAGAAACATACTTCGTAAGTAATGTTGATGGTACGCATATTACTGAAACGCTTAAAAAAATTAATGCAGAAGAAACACTTTTCCTGATTGCCAGCAAAACCTTTACTACACAGGAAACCATGACCAATGCACAAACTGCAAGAGCCTGGTTCTTACAGTTTGCTGTTGATGAAAATCATGTAGCTAAACATTTTGTAGCGCTGAGTACTAATGATAAAGAGGTTGTAAAATTTGGAATTGACCCCAGCAATATGTTTGTTTTCTGGGATTGGGTTGGTGGCCGTTATAGTTTATGGAGTGCCATTGGTCTTTCCATTGCCTTAACTATTGGCTACGAAAATTTTGAACAGCTTTTGAAAGGAGCACATGCTGCCGACAATCATTTCAGAGAAACTGATTTTGATAAAAACATTCCTGTGTTGATGGCTTTGATAGGTATCTGGTATGGCAATTTTTTTGGAACAACATCCGAATCAATTTTACCTTATGACCAATACCTGCACCACTTTGCAGCTTATTTTCAACAGGGCAATATGGAAAGTAATGGAAAGTATATCAATAGAAATGGAGAGAAAATAAATTATGCAACAGGTCCGGTGATATGGGGGGAACCTGGCACCAATGGCCAGCATGCTTTTTACCAACTCATTCACCAGGGTACACAAATAATTCCCTGCGATTTTATTGCCCCGGCCATCAGTCATAATGCCACAGGCGATCATCATCAAAAACTATTGAGCAATTTTTTTGCACAAACCGAGGCTTTAATGAATGGTGCAGGTAATGAAGATCCGTACCGGGTATTTGAAGGTAACCGACCAACCAATTCAATATTGATAAAGCAGGTAACTCCGTATACTTTAGGCCAGTTGATCGCTTTATATGAGCACAAGATTTTTGTACAGGGAGTAATCTGGAATATTTACAGTTTCGATCAATGGGGTGTGGAACTGGGTAAGGTTTTAGCCAACAAAATTTTACCTGAACTGGAAAATAATGAAGTAATAACCGATCACGACAGTTCAACCAATGGTTTAATAAATTTGTATAAGAAAATGCGTAATTAAGGTCTGGGCAGTGTCTTCAAGAGGCTTTCTTTTGTAAGTTTAAATACACATGCACCAGGCGATTTCGTTTTAATAATGATATGCTTACTGCCTGGTTCCGGCAATTGATTATCCTCCTTTGGCACCAATATTATTTTCCACAGCTTTTTACACTTTGTAGCTGTTATCCGGGTTTTATTCTCCGGGCTCAACTCTTTTCCAACAATTACTGATTTACCAACCTTGGTAACGATTGCAGAAAAAGGTCTATTATTATAAAGAATCTCTTTTATCTCAGGCTTTTTTGAATCACACCATTCAATGTAAATAATTCTTTCAATGGTAGGTGTAGGGGGTATCGGATTACCATTTTCATCGGTCATTTGTACGCCAGGTAATGATATAGTATAAAAAGCCCACGCTTTTTTAATGTTACATGTTGCTTGCGCACTGGCAAATGATCCCAGTCCTGACAACAATAAAAATAAAAGCGCTTTTTTCATTGGATCTTTTTTTACAATTTACGTCTTTTCACTCATACAAAAAGACCTCCCTGAAAAGGAAGGTCTTGATTACAATTAGGTTTGGTGTTCTTATGAATTACCACTTTTCAGCTACCTCATCGCTTCCGTCATTAACGGAATCGTTATTTGTCTCTGCAGGAGTTTTAATTTTTTCTTCGGTTGCTGTGTTTTCTTCCAGTGGGGTTTCGGTCACATTGGACACTATCTCTTCTACAACTGAAGGACTTGACATATCAGCAACTTGCTGTGCAGCCTGCATGTTCTGTCCTTCTTCACCTTCATAAGGGGTATCATGGTTGAATGCATCAAAATCAAAATCAGGCATTAATTCTGTTTTTACATAATCAATGGCTTCGCCCAATCCTTTAATAAATTTGTTGAAATCTTCTTTGTACAGGAAGATCTTATGCCTGTCATACCCCTCAGAATCAAACCGCTTGCGGCTTTCAGTAATGGTCAAATAATAATCATTGCCACGGGTTTCTCTTACATCAAAAAAGTAAGTTCTGCGTTTTCCGGCCCTGATGCGTTTACTGTAAACACTGTCCATTTTCTTTTCGTTGTTTTCGTACGCCACTGTTTTTTAGTTTTTAGTTTAATTAACGATTAACCCATTTGGGCAAGACAAAGATAAAATTGTTTTCCATTCTACAAAAAATAACACAGATTTTTTGAATTCAGCATACAGTAAATTATAAAGGGTAAGCTGTTTATGCTTTTTTATCCTGCTCCTGTTGCCTTTTATACATATCGGCATAGAAACCATTTAAATCAAGCAGATATTGGTGTGTACCCTGTTCTACAATTTTACCATCATCCAGCACTATTATCTTATCAAACTCAAATAAAGAAAATATACGGTGTGTAATGATTATGGCAGTCCTGTTATTTAAGAACTGGTAAAGATTACCAATGATCTCTTTTTCGGTACGGGCGTCTACAGCACTCAGACAATCGTCGAAGATCACAATTTTCGGATCCTTTACCAATGCTCTTGCAATGGAGATACGCTGTTTTTGTCCACCGCTTAGTGTAACACCCCGCTCTCCTATCATAGTATCATATCCCATCTTAAACTTTTTGATCTCCTGGTGAATGCTTGCCTGCTTTGAAGCAGTAGTTACATCTTCATCCGTAGCGTTATCAATACCAAACCTGATATTATTCCTCACTGTCTCACTGAAAAGGAATACATCCTGTGGTACATAACTGATCTGCGAACGAAGTGAATTAATATCAATTTTATTAACTGGAATACCATCATAAGCTATCAGCCCCTTTTGAGGTTCGTACATGTGCAGGAGTAGCTGGGCCAGGCTTGATTTACCTGATCCTGTTCTGCCAATAACAGCGATTTTTTCGCCTTTATTAACCTGCAGCGAAAAATCCTTTAAAGCATGGATGCCGGTATGTGGATATATAAAATCAACATGAGAGATCGTAATGTTTCCTTCCAGTTCAGGTTTTACTGGGGTTTCCTGGTTTTTTACAGTGGGTTCAGTATGTAAAAACTCATTTATCCTTCTTTGTGAAGTAGCGGCCCTTTGAGTCATACTGGCCGTCCACCCAATAGCACTCACGGGGAAAGTAAGCATCTGGATGTACATTACAAATTCAGCTATCCTGCCCACGCTTGCACCTGGCACATTATTCACCACATCCAGGCTGCCAACCATAATAGTTATTAATGTACTTAACCCGATAAGCAAGGCCATACTTGGAAAATAAATTGCTTCGGTCTTTGCCAAACTTAAAGCATTACTACGGTAGGCTTCACTGTTCTTTTCAAAAAAGCCCATCATGGCTTTTTCCTGCACAAAGGATTTGATGACCCGGATGCCGGAATAAGATTCCTGAGCGTTGGTAGTCAGATCACTTAATAATGCCTGAATACGTTCGCTTTTTTTATTGATGATTGTATTAACTAAATAAATAGCAATTGCTAAAACGGGTAATGGCGCCAGTGCAACAATCGTGAGCTTAGGACTGGCTTTAAACATGAAAAAGATACTAAATCCAAGTACCGCTGCAAGGTTAATAAAATACATGAGAGCAGGCCCGGTGTACATTCTTACTTTACTTACATCATCTGCAATGCGGTTCATCAGGTCGCCCGTGCTGTGGGTCTTATAAAAATTGGTATCCAGCTTTTGATAATGACTAAAAATTTCGTTCTTCTGATCATATTCAATATGCCTGCTCATTACAATAATAGTTTGCCGCATAAGAAACATAAAAAAACCGCTGATAATAGCAATGATGAATAAGGTTATTCCTGCGTAAAGTATTTTGTTGTAAGGGTCTTCTTCAAATTTTGATATAACTTCTCTTACTGCAAAGTCATAATTATTTTCACTTCTTTTAATATCCGCAGCATTTGCCCCTGGTGATTCTAAAGATTGAACAACCGTGTTAACCACATAACCGGTAAGCTGTGGTGATAAAATGCGGAAATAATTGGTAAGGACCACGAAAATAAAACCCAGCATAAAATGCCAGCGGTATTTCCAGAAATATTTATTAAGGGAAGAGAGATGTTTCATTGCCGCAGTAAAGGTAAAATAAAACCCATTGTAAAAAAATGTAAAGCTTTTTTTATGATGAATGGCACAGTTCCTATGTGTACAGATTTCTACACTTGTGGAAGTATTTTATATTTTAAAACAGGAATTCATCTGAAAATTTACTGGCACTGTTTTTAGCGTTATACATTATCACCATAATATAAGCCCATGGACAAAACTATAACCAACACCCAGGTATTAACCGACCTTATCAGGATAAATTACGATCGCATAGAAGGATACCAGGCTGCCAAAAAAGAGCTGGATGTAATGGATGAGGACATGAATGACCTGTTTACAGAAATGATTGGTCAAAGCAGGCATTTTTTAGCAGGCTTAAAATCAGAATTGATTAAAGCAGGTGAAAAAAATATGAACGGCAATATGGCTACCGGCCAATTGTATAGTCATTGGGTTGATATAAATGCATCTATTAACAGCAATGAATGGCATCATATATTAAATGCGTTTGAACTAAAAGAGAATGCCGCACAAAAAGCTTACGAGGCAGCATTATGTGTAACCGGGCTTACAGAAGATATGCAATCTATGATAGGACTGCAAAAAAGTGAATTGTGGGATTCCTATTTCCTTATAAAAAAATCCAGGGATACCAGGGCTTTGGTTAAGTCTTACTAAAACTGTTTACCTAATTTAAGCTGGCTCCGGGTTGCGAAGAAGTTTTAATATAAGACTTTATGGTATTTAAAAAATAATTGAGATCGTAAGGTTTTGAAATAAAAGCCTGCGCATGACAGTTGTCAATACTTTTTTCCATTTCTATATTTGCCGAGAACAGGATAATCGGGATGTGCTCTGTCTCCTTAGTTGTTTTTATCCTTTTGCATATCTCCCTTCCATCCGCCCCACCCAGCGAAACATCAAGCAGGATAAGATCAGGTACAAATTCCTGTATCGCATTATCAATCTTCTCCCACCTGGATAAAATTTCTACATTAAATCCATTCATATTTAATGTCATTTTTACCAGTGTAAGTATGTCTACATCGTCGTCAACTACCAGTATCTTGTCCATAATTTATTGTTTAAATGCTGTGCCAGCATTTTGCGCCATTTTTTTTGGCATTGTTGCCAGGGTTGTTTTTAAAGGCAGCGAAAAATAAAATGATGAGCCCTGCTCTTCCTTCTCAACCCATATCCTTCCATTGTGCCGCTGCACTATATCCCTGCATATATATAATCCCAGGCCAAGTCCGGCTATATGCACAGATGAATTTTTTGTTCTGTAAAAACGCTCAAATATCTCATTTATTTCCTCCTCGGGGATGCCAATTCCAAAATCCCTTACTCTTACAATCAATTCTGACTCCGTTTTTTCGGTACTCACTATAATTTTATTATCAGCAGGTGAATACTTAACTGCATTCAATAAAATATTAACCAATACCTGCTCTATTTTCTGCCTGTCTCCCCAAATGACCTGATCTCCATATTCGTTTTTTCCCTTTACTATTTCATGAGTCAGTGTTACCATCTGTATAGAAGCCAAGGTTTCATCTATCAGCTCATCCATAACAAAATCCTTTATATTTAGTTGCAATTGCCCGCTTTGTATTTTTGAAACATCGAGGAGGTCCCTGATCAACTTTTCAAGCTTATGTGTACTTTCTAATGCTTTTTCAACACATTGCCTGTTAGGTTGCTTATCCTCCATTACATTAAGCAGGTCCAGATAACCCCGTACACTTGTTAAAGGTGTTTTTAATTCATGACTGGCTATCCCAATGAACTCATCCTTTTTTTGCTGGTTTTCCATTACCTGTTGCATAAGCTCGTTAAAAGCGGTGATAAGGGTACTTATCTCATCTCTTCCTTCATCAGTAATAGGTATGTAATAGTTCTCTGTTTTTCGGGCATTTTTTATAGTATTTACCAGGTTGAGCAATCGTTTTGAAATATAGGGTTGTACCAAAAAACCAATTAAAAATGAAATACAGATAGCAGCTAAAAGTAAAATAACCCCCAGATCAAATTTTGCTTTTTTAATTGCGATCAGTTCCGATAATTCAACCTGAAGGGCAACAGTGCCAACATATTCAGTTTTGTGCATGATCTCATGTACTACATACAGGAGCGTATCTGTAAAATGCGTTTCCGTTTTCTTAATTACCGGGTTTATATTAACTCCGCCGCCGCCCTCCTTTATATAGCTTGCAAATACTTTTCCGTTATCATCAAAAATGTCAGCTCTTACAATTTCGGGTGCGGCGTTCTCAAGTTCAGACAGAATATCTGCAGCTGCTTCATTATCCTGAAAAATTAAAGTTGAAATGCTGTTTGTACCGATCACATGTGCCAGTCCATTAATACTTTTAATCTTACGGTCGCGGTAATCACGTATGTCTGAAATTATATAGGCCATAAAAAAGATGACCAACACAATTATACTTGTAAAAACCTGCATAAGCACCAGCTTATCCCTTATTGATATGTTTTGTATCCTTACCAATCTTTACAATACCCTTTTAAATGTATCATATCAATGCCGGGTATATCCCTCAAAGCGTCTTCCAGTTGTCCATACCCTATTTCAGTAATTTTATTTTCTGTAATAACCTGTATAGTTGATGGAACTTCTGTTGTTTTTTGTATGAACCCAGAAGCAGTTACCAATTTTACGTTCGTAAGATATTCCAATGAATGGCATAAAAGCTTGAAGAGGTAATCTGTTTGTGCTATTATGAACAAAGGCACCGGCATAAAGATAAAGGAAGCAAATAATTTATTTCTCATATCCAATATAAGCAAGTTTATATAGTACCAAATGTAGAATTTTATCTACATTTTGTAAATAAAAATTCCCGCTTAAATATTAACAATCGCTGTCAATAACGTTCTAAATTTTGGGTCATTAAGTGCAATCAGCGCTGGCGCCTGTTGAGCTTTGGTCTTTTATCACATTTGCCCGGGCACTAATATACTTCTGTAAATACCGGCTCATCGCTAATGCTGAACTGATAACGAAAAAATGCATCCAATTCTATGCCTTAAATTAACAAAGTCATAACCATTTATTAAGATAATGACAATCAAATCCTTTAAGCGCAGCTGTATTCAGTACAGGCATAGGTGCAGTTACAATCCTGGCTGCATTTTAATGATCTGTCTTATTTGTATAGAGACCTATTACATACATGGGCAGTACAACTGAAAAAGTAAAATATTATAAAATATTAAATGTAGTATTGGCTTGTTTATTGAAAAGCAAAAATTGAAGGTAAATCCATACACTTATCCGTATTATACATAAAGGATTTACCTCCCCTTACTCATAAGTCATACATATAAATGAAAACAGGGAACTATAATAAGATTTTAGTTATTGACGACGACATTGACATAGGTAATGTGCTAAAAATGCTACTTCAACACCAAGGATTTAATGTTATTTTTCTTGAAAATGCTGATGGGATAAAAGACATCATGAAGGAAAATGATATAAACCTGCTCATACTGGATATGCTTTTAACCTCAGTGAATGGAACAGAAGTTTGTGCGGATATAAAAAAAGATCCATCGATCGAAAATATTCCGATTCTTATGATCTCGGCACATCCCGATGCAATGAAAACCTGTATAGATGCAGGTGCAAACGATTTTATGTCAAAGCCTTTCGCTTTTCAGGATATGCTGTTAAAAATTAACAACCTTATTCCAAAACATAATTCTCCTAATAATAATTGATAAGGGTTTAACTGCTTTTACCGTAATACAGTTAAACAGATAATCTTTAATGCCGTAGAGTTTTTTGCTCACTAAATAATGAATTACATACCTGCTGCTATTTATTTGGTTATCATAGTCTATTAAATGCTATACGCACTCCCTTTAAAACTTTATACCCATTTTTTAATCTGGCATAAATTTGGATTCGCTGTAAGTGAGCATTTTTATTATTCAAATTAAAAATTTTAAATTATGAGCACAGTAAATGAAAATACAGTTGATGTATTAAATGACCTGGTAAGGATAAATCATGACAGGATTGAAGGATACACTAAAGCTGAACAAAACACAGATAAAGACAATTTTGATCTGATTTCCACTTTTGGAAAAATGAAGAATCAGAGTAATGATTATCTGCTGGACCTCAGCGCCCTTGTTATAAAATACGGTGGCGAAGTAGCTGAAGATTCAACAACCATGGGTAAGATTTACAGAACCTGGATGGATGTACAAAATGCATTTACTTCAGATGAGCGCCAGGTAGTATTAAATGAATGTGAATTTGGAGAAGATGCTGCACAAAAGGCTTATAAGATGGCATTGGATGAAACAGAGCTTACTGAAGAAGCCAGGTCACTCATCGCTATGCAAAAAAACGCATTAAAGGATTCTCATGATCTTATAAAGGCTCACAGGGACAGAGAAAAAGTTGAGGCATAATAAAAACAAATGTATCATGAACCGTACACAGATAGGGCGTTCCGCATCTCTACAATTAAAATATATTATTTTAACCTGTTGTGCCCGTGTAGGTACACTATGGTTTAAAATATTAGGTTATTAACTACCTAAAAAGCTGGTCTTTCATTGGCAGATACACTTTCGATCCATGCTTTAACATGGCCGGTGTCTCTGCCAATTTTTTTTGCCAGCCTTTCTAATAAAATCATTTCTTCTCCAGGTTCATAAACAAGATCCTCATCGCTAAGATCTGCATTCACTTCCTTTAAGCGTTCTTTAACCTCAGGCCATGGGGCTGTCAATTTTAAATTTATCTTTTCCATGTTATTATTTGTTCAATATCTGGGCCAACAAACTATGTATTTATATTTTTTGGCATAGAATTTAAAGCTTAATCCCACATGGAATTATCAACCTGGATATTACAAATGCAATGGCTTTTTACACTTGCTATACCTGTGGCCTGTATATCGTGGACGGTAACCCATGAGGAAGTTTTCAGGGAGCCCAGGGATTACTGTATCAGGTACAGTAAAAAAGGAAAATCCCTTTTAAAAAGAAAATTTTTCTACCTGTTTACCTGCGAATATTGTTTCAGCCATTATATCAGTATCGGTGTATTAGTGCTAACCGGTTTTCAACTTTTATTTACAGACTGGAGAGGCTACCTGATTGCAGGCTTTTCTTTGGTATGGGTTGCAAACATGTATATGGCAATATTTTCCTTACTGCGGTTTGGAATAAAAAAAGAGAAAATAGAAATTAATTTAAAAGAAGAGGAGTTAAAGAATAATACTTCATAACTGATCTTTCAATGAGTATGTGAAGATCAATTAGAACTTACCCAACGCATGAAAAATTCTGGCATACAATTATATACCTATTTATAATATTTTATACTTAAAAAAAATTAGCGACGACTATTCTGAGAGATCTACCCCAAAAGTATTGCATATAATCATCTTTTAAAAACCCGGCAAGTGGAAACATCTATAGAAGAAAAAATAAAATTACCTAAAAGAAAGATCAAAGCGATTCATAAAGATCCGGAGAAAATGGCTGTTGCTATAGACCTGGTATATGTGAGCGATGCTCACCCGGGCATAAAGCGTGTTAAAAAAGGAAAAGATTTTTCCTACCTGGTAGATGAAAAAAAGCTTAATGACAAAGCGGTTTTTAAAAGAATAAAAAGCCTGGTGATACCACCTGCCTGGGAAGATGTATGGATATGTATGCTGGAAAACGGCCACCTGCAGGCCACCGGGCTTGAT
>JBBSJI010000046.1:0-23771 GCA_038257425.1 Chitinophagales bacterium | reverse complement strand
TTCAAAAATATCTTTAAAACGGCCGTCGTATTTTTTAAGAATGGTATTTTTTGTAGAAAGATATAAAGGCCATTTTTTGCTAAGCGCCATGTTAAAACAACTTCTTGCAAAACCATAAATACTTTCGTCGGTATTGTACATACACATGGCAACGCCATCGCCTTTATAATTGTACACTTCAAAAGTTTGAGCTTCTCCGCCAGCTTCCGGTGTAAAGGTCATGGTTAATTTTCCTTTACCTTTTATTACGGTATCTGTAGCCCGGTACTGATCACCAAAAGCATGACGGCCAACAATGATGGGTGCAGTCCAGTTAGTAACAAGCCTTGGTACATTCTGCATTACGATCGGCTCACGAAAAACAGTACCATCTAAAATATTACGGATGGTTCCGTTCGGGCTCTTCCACATTTGTTTTAGTTTAAATTCTTTTACCCTGTCTTCATCAGGTGTAATGGTAGCGCATTTGATACCCACGCCACATGCCTTAATAGCATTGGCCGCATCAATGGTAACCTGGTCGTTGGTTTTGTCACGGTATTCCATGCCCAGGTCATAATATTGAATAGGAACTTCCAGGTAAGGAAGTATCAGTTTATCTTTAATAAATTTCCAAATAATACGGGTCATTTCATCACCGTCCAGCTCTACTACGGGGTTGTCCACTTTAATTTTTGCCATTGTTGGTTCTGATATTTAATCCCGATAAGTATCGGGAGATTAAGAAATTATAATTTAATATCGGTTGCTTTTATTTTTACTATTTTGCCATTTTTAGAAAAAAATAATACCCCGTTATTCTGCTGCTTTTGCTTTACTAATTTTTCAAAAGTAAGCTTGAGTCCTTTTTCCAACTGTTGTGAAAAATTATCTGCTTTATTTTTTTTCATTTGTAATATTTTTTATTGAATTCCAAAGTTGCTGATTATGAATTGTTGTTTTTCCTTTAGAATTTTCTGCTATCCAGATATAGGTATCAGAATTATCAATTACAATCCATTTATCGCTTAATTGTAAAAAAATATTAAATAAATTTTTTAATCCTTTTTTATATCTTCTTCTTATGGTTTCCTCCGGAATATTGTGTCCTCCATCAAGAACCCTTGATTCCACTCTTTTAATCGCCAAATTTACGTCATTTAGCCAAAAGAAAATAAGTGTTACTTTATACCCTTTGTCTTTTGCTTTATTTATACGAAAGCGTAGTAAGTTTGTTTCTATTGCAAAATCTTTATTCAGTGCAATAAGTTCTTCAATCCTTTGCAGCATTATCTTACCTGCCTGAATGGCTACTGCTTCGGGTTGAAATGGAGAAAGCCCTCTTGCAATTTCATCTGCATTTACAAATTCTTTACAATGTAAAATATCGGGTAAAATGGTATATGAAGCGGTAGTTTTTCCGGCTCCATTGCATCCTGCTATAATATAAAGATTGGCCAAATTATTTATTTTGTAATCCATAGCCGATAATAATGCATGCTTAATTATTACATTTAAAGGCTGCTGCTTTTTTTCAATTGAATATCTCCGGTAACAACACCCATGTTTGCAATTATCTCTTCCCCAAATTCACTTGTTTTTAAAAGCGTGGCACCACTCATCAGGTTATAAAAATCTATGGTAACTCTTTTACGCATAATGGCAGCCTGCAGTGCAGAGCTGATGAGATCTGCCGCTTCTTTCCAACCCATATATTCCAGCATCATGCAGCCGCTTAAAATTACAGAAGAGGGGTTCATACTATCGGTGCCGGCAAACTTCGGGGCTGTTCCATGCGTGGCTTCAAAAACGGCGTAACCGGTTTTGTAATTAATATTGGCACCCGGTGCAATGCCTATGCCACCAACTTCTGCCGCCAATGCATCCGAAATATAATCTCCGTTCAAATTCAAGGTGGCCACCACCGAAAAATCTTTTGGCGCTATCAGTATCTGTTGTAAAAAATTATCCGCAATGATATCTTTTACCAATAGTTTTCCATCATGCAGGGCTTTACGCTGCACTTCATTGGCGTGTGCTTCGCCATGTTCTTTTTTCAGTTCATCCCATTCATCCCAGGTAAAGGTTTTATCGCCGTATTCCTGGCGGGCCACTTCATAGCCCCAGGTCTTAAAGCCACCTTCTGTAAATTTCATGATGTTTCCCTTGTGTACCAATGATACTGATGGAAGATCATGTTCAAGGGCATGTTTAATGGCTGCCCTCACCAGTCGTTTACTACCTTCCGAAGAAACAGGTTTTACACCATAGCTGCTACCGCCGGGGAAACGTATATTTTTCACGCCCATTTCCTCTATCAAAAATTTTTCAAATTTCTGTGCTTCGGCCGAACCCGCCTTCCATTCAATACCGGCATAAATATCTTCGGTGTTTTCGCGGAAGATGATCATGTCTACATTTTCGGGATGTACAACAGGCGATGGAACACCCTTAAACCATTTAACTGGCCTTACACAGGCGTACAGGTCCAGATCCTGCCGCATGGCTACATTCAGCGAACGGATGCCCCCACCGATGGGTGTGGTTAAGGGCCCCTTAATAGATACCAGGTAATCTTTTGCTGTTTGTAAAGTTTCAGCCGGTAGCCATTCGCCGGTTTGTTTAAAGGCTTTTTCGCCGGCCAGCATTTCTTTCCATTCAATTTTTCGGGAACCCTCGTAAGCTTTTACCACAGCGGTATCAAATACTTTTTGAGCTACTTTCCATATCTCGGGGCCAATGCCGTCGCCTTCAATAAAAGGAATTATTGGATCGTTGGGAACCTGTAGTTTTCCATCTGCACCCATTGTTATTTTTTCTGCCATAATATTTTTTTGGGAGGCCGGCCGCTTTGCTGCTATTAAGCTTCATTGGCGTCGCACTCTTGTACAATATATCTTTATTGAACTTTTTGGAACTGCAAATTTATGAAAATGAGGCTGTAGTATAGGGAATAAATGCATTTCGGAAAATAGTTTACCGAATATTGTAATGTTCTATTGAGTTCTTCTTACTCTAAAATTGCCTGTTACCTGGTGAATTTGGTTCGGGGGATTCACGTCTCGTATATTTCCTGAAAAATTACCACTAACAAACTGACCGATACTGCCATATTCGGTTATTTGTACAAAAACGGGATTAGGCAGCACTTGAGTCGGTCCTGATAATAAAGTTCCTGAAGCACCAATCAATCTTTGTAAACTACCATAACCAATACCAGCAGTGTCAAATGAAATTGAAAAGACCTCAAATGTTGGAAGTGACCGGCGTCCTACAACATGGAAATATATATTTGACGGTTGCCATATAGTATCAGCAGGTGCGTCAAACCCACCGGGTACCCCGTCAATGGAAAAATGTACAAATTCGGCTGTAGATAAGCCACAAGCTAATATATTTCCAATAATATTATCTCCTGTAACTATGGGTAGCACCGCTGTAGACCCTTGCTGCTGCGAAACTGAGTTTATAGCGATTAACTTTATGTTGCCCATTCCATTACATAAAAGTGTTGTGAAGCCGAATACCCCGTCATTCAAAATAGGGTACTTATAAAACTGATTGTCTTTGAGCATTAATAAAGATCCTTTGCTAACTGCATTATTATTGCAGTCTTTTACTGCTCCATGTATATAAGCTATGTCAGCAGTTACATTTACCACCAGTACGCCAAGAGAAATATTCTGGGTAGTGCTGGTAATTAGTCTTGCAAAGATTGCAGAATTACAATTGGATTCACCTAAAATCTCCAGTTTTAAATTAGTATTTTCCCTGACTGCAATCCTAAAATAACCTGTAATATCTGTATAAACCAGGGAGAAACTATTTAGGTTGGCGACTGAAGATATTTTTATTAAAGCGTTGCTTATGGGGATGCCTTTCAGCCCCGTAATGGTGCCGCTTAATATTACCGAGTTAGCAGGTACATCATAATTCCAGGGCGAAAAATGAGACACCTGTCCAACATAATTATTTCCGGTTTTAATTGCATTTCCTTCCTCTTTCCAAAGCCCCTTGCTTTCGTTAAAATGCCAAAGGGGAATTGAAGCCGGAGCAAAACTCAATATAGCTGCCGGTATTTGAGTACTAATTATAGCTTTTTTATTGTTTCCTAAATTTAATTGCTCGCCTCCGGTTCCCGTTAGTTCAACATCAATCATTCCATAAGTAGTGAGGTGCTTCACATTACCACTTGTATCTATACCACGTAAATCACCAGGCATTAATTTTTGCAATTCATTTGATGTGGGGTCAATCCAATTAACGGCAACTTGCACAGTACCATTATAATTGACGCCTGTATTGGTATTTATAAAAGCATCAGCAGGAAAGTTAATAGTAACATTTCCACTGTAATTAATCGTACCCCCAGTTGTTGCATTAATAGTTCCAGCAATTGTTTTCTGTATTAATTTAATTCTAAAAAATCCGGCTTTATCTTTAACTGCAATAAAAGTTTTTACCATGGTAAAAAACCCTGGCTTTGTAATTTTTACAACAGCGGCATTTTGCACAACTGATTTATTGGTAAATTCAAAAAATCCATAATTGTCTGTAAGTATTGATGCTCCTCCAAATTCTATGCTGGCATCGGGTATAGGATCATTATTCTCATCTACTATGAATCCTGAAACAGATGTAATTACTTCAGTTTTAAAATCGTTATTTGGTAATGAGAATAAATCACCATCTTCTAAACTCAATTCTTTTTGACAAGAATTAAAGATTAAGAGCAGAATCAGAATCTGAAATAAAAAAAACCGTGCATTAATTTTAGACACCATATAATAACAAAGTTAATGTTCGATGTTGACACTTTTTAAAAATTAATACTGCAATTCAACCAACCACTGTCAATGCTCACCTCGGGATATTTTTTATAAAAATTTATCGCCGGTTCATTCCAATCCAGCACCTGCCAGGCCATGCCGCTGTATTTTTTTGCTTTACATTCTTCAATCAGTTTATCAAACAATATCTTACCAATGCCGTGGCCACGCATGTTTTCGGTAACCAGTAAATCTTCCAGGTACAGGCGGGTTCCCTTCCAGGTGCTGTAGCGGATATACCATAGGGCAAAACCTACAACCTCATCCGCATTGTTCTCTGCTTCACCCTCTCCTTTTGGAGTTCCTTGCAAAGGAACGAGCGGCAGCTCTAGGGGTGAGGTTGCAACAAGAGCAAACCAAACCGGGTGTTCTCCAAAACCACTTTCAACAAAATGATCAAACGTTACCGTAACTGCATCGGGTTCTTTTTCATACACAGCCAACTCCTGAATAAGTTCCATCATTCGTTTGCAATCTTCTTTAACTGCTCTTCTTATAGTGACCTCCCCCAAACCCCCTCCAAAGGAGAGGGCTTTTGAGGACTCTGATTCTTTAGAATTCTTTTTCTGATTTGTTGAGTTAATCTCTTCCATTATAAAAATCGATTTAAATAATTGTACTCTTCTAAGCCCCTCCTTCGGAGGGGTTGGGGAGGCTTCTGTTCATATCCATAATAATATCCTGTACATTTTCAATTCCAACGCTCATCCTGATCAATCCATCGGTGATACCATACTGCTCTCTTTTTTCTTTGGGTACACTGTAATGCGTCATACTGGCGGGGTGTGAAAGTAGTGTATCGCAGGTGCCAAGCGAAACTGCACGAATGCACATCTGCAGCTTATCAATAAAATTCTTAGCGGCTTCAAGTCCTGCTGCCATTTCAAAACTCAGCATGGCACCGGGGTGCCGCATTTGTTTTGCAGCTGTATTAAAATCAGGATGTGAGGGAAGGCCTAAATAATTTACTTTACTGATAGCAGGATGTTGTTCTAAAAATGCAGCTACTTCCATGGCATTGTGGCAATGACGTTCCATACGTACTTCCAGGGTTTTTATACCCTGTGTTAATAAAAAAGCATCAAATGAATTGCTGTTTCCGCCAAGCAAACGATGCACTTTGGTGATATGCCCGCTCATATGCTCTACATCTTTACCAAGCAACACACCGCCAATGGCAGTACCATGGCCGTTCAAAAATTTAGTAGTGCTGTGCATTACATAATCAACCCCATATTGAAATGGCTGTTGCAGGTAAGGCGTTGCAAAAGTATTGTCAACCGCAACTATTAAATTATTTGCTTTTGCCAGCCTTGTCAATTCATCAATATCAACACACTGAATGGTGGGATTGGCAGGCGTTTCCAGGTAAAGCATTTTTATGCTGCTGTCAGATCTGATCGCTTCTCCGGCTTTGTTCAGATCTCTCAGGTCAGTAATGATAACTTCTATACCTAATGCAGGTAGAATTTTTTCAAGCAGTTCCTGTGTGCCGCCATATAAAGAATAGTGTGATAAAATTTTATCACCTGATTTTAAAGTACCGATCATCAACGTGCTTATTGCTGCCATGCCGCTGGAATGTAAAATGGCTTTTAAAGCAAGCGGCTTTCCGTCCTCGCCAGCTATACCAAAACTTTCCAGTGCTGCAATTCTTTCTTCGGCTTCGGTAATGGTTGGGTTTCCCCAGCGGCTGTATATATAACCATCTTCCTGCCCGCTGAACCTCCGCATGCCCTGCTCGGCCTCATCAAACACATAAGTGCTGCTGGCATAAATAGGGGTGAGGTGTGCATAGTTTGGATCGGGCTGATGGCCACCGTGAATGGCTACAGAACTGAAACCGCTGAATGGAAAATTTTTGACTGCCATATTTGTTATTTGATAATTTTGTAATGCCTGCCCGGCTTAATGCCGTTCGGACGGGATAAAATGATATTTTTAACTATCGCAAAAGCTATAAACCAAAAATACATAAAACCATGAAGGAATTATTACAACAATATGCCGCTTATAATATCTGGGCCACCAGGTTATTGGTTGACAGAATAAATAAATTGACCGAAGAAGAAATTAACAGGGAAATTGCCAGCAGCTTTCCTTCACTGTATAAAACCATACAGCATATGTGGCTGGCTGAAGAAGCCTGGTGGCAGCGGCTTAAGCTGGTTGAGAACCTTGACCTGCAAAGTTATAAATTTACAGGGCCTTTTAATGAACTGATAGCAAACCTGGCAAAGCAAAGCCAGCAATGGGCTGAATGGGTGAATGCTGCAACAGAAAACCAGCTTGAGCATGTATTTGCCTATATCCGCAATAAAGAACAAATAAAAATGCCCGTTTACCAGATGCTGCAGCATGTGTTTAATCATGCAAGCTATCACCGTGGGCAGTTGGTAACTATATTAAGACAATTAGGTGCAGATAAAATTCCTGCCACAGATTTTTCTGCTTATTGCCGGTTGAAAAAAAATTGAAAAGAGGATGTCAACTATCCGGGATCAAGTATCCGGTATCTATTTTAATTATGATCAATCATGATCATCTTTAAACCATAACCCTGTTTGTAGCCGCCACGGCCGGGTGTAGGCGGTTGATATTCTACATGTAAAAAATCACGGTAGATCATGCCAATGCCTTTCGCATATTTTTCGGCGCCAAAATTTCTTTCGTGGTAAGAATTCGGATCGCCGGGATTGCCAATGATCTCATCTCTTTGTGCAACCTTTAATGTGCTGTCAAGTGTATAGGCGCCCTGGGTAATTTTTACATTCACACTGTCATAAGTATAATCCCAATCATCTAAATATTTAACAGTAGAATTTAAAGAGTAGGTATCAATGTAGGAATTTCCTTTCCAGCTATAGCCATTTCTTACAGGGGCCTTCATTTTTAAAAAACGCATATTGTTTTCAATGAACTCCATGGCAAACTCTGTTGGTACTGCCATAAAAGTATTGTCAGGGTTCCATGGGTTTGCTGCTGTTTTACGTATGTAGCGGATGATACGGTAAGCAGGCCTGCCCAGGTTATCGGTTATCTGGGCATCTATCTGGTGTTTTACCTGGTATTTGATCACAGTATCCTTTGTACCAAAGTTTATAAAAATGGTAGAATCTAAACTATAGGTAATATACTTGCCCACCTGTAGGGGGTAGTATTCACTTACGGTAGCAACTGCCAATACATCTGTACTTTTTTTACAGGCATAAAAGATTAGGGCAGTAGCGATGATCATTAAAAGAAGTAATTTCCTCATAAGTAAGTAAAGTATATTACAAATATAGATACAATTAAATCGAAAAAGGTTGCTCAGCCCGTTGTATGATCCCGCCTCCAATTACATCATCATTTTCGTAGAAAACCGCACTTTGGCCTGGTGCAACACCTTTTACATCCTGGTAAAAACGCACTTTTATACCATTTTGGTATGTGTAGAGGTTACTTAAGGCACCTTTATCTTTATACCGGATCTTGGTTACGGCTTCCATACCATCGGTAATGCCATCATATTTTAACCAGTTCAATTTAGTTACCTGCATTTCACTCCGGTTAAGATCCTCTTCTTCACCCAATACAACGGTATTGGTTTCGGGTAATATCTCGGTTACAAATGCTGGCTTGCCCAGGGCTATATCCAGCCCTTTTCTTTGTCCTACGGTGTAAAAAGGATAGCCTTTGTGTTTACCCAGTACCTTCCCGGTCTTGTCAATAAAATTGCCACCATTAACACGCTCTTCCAACCCTTCAACCTTGCGTTTTAAAAACCCCCGGTAATCATTATCTGGCACAAAACATATTTCGTAGCTCTCATTCTTTTTTGCCAGCTCGGGGTAGCCAAAATCATGCGCCATCTGGCGGATATCTTTTTTGTGGTAGGTACCCAACGGCAAAATGGTACGACTCAGCAGGTCCTGCTGTAATCCCCACAGGGCATAGCTTTGGTCTTTGGTATCGTCAATACCCTTGCGTATGAAATAACGTCCGTTGGTGTGCTGATGTACCTGTGCGTAATGACCGGTGGAAATAAAATCGCAGTTCAATGCATCGGCTCTTTTCATCAGTGCCCGCCATTTGATATGGGTATTGCACATCACACATGGATTGGGTGTGCGGCCGGCAATATATTCATCAACAAAATTCTCGATCACAAAATCGCCGAACTCTTCCCTGATGTCCAAAATAAAATGCGGAAAACCATGTTGTACTGCTGCCTGCCGGGCATCGTTAAAACTATCCAGGTTGCAGCAGCCGGTTTCTTTTTTGCCAGTGGTGCCAACGCTGGCCGCATAGTCCCATGTTTTCATAGTAATGCCCACTACTTCATAACCTTCCTTATGAAGCATTAAAGCGGCCACGGTACTATCAATACCGCCGCTCATTGCCATTAAAACTTTGCCTTTTTTACTCATATTTTTTTCTCTGCTGCAAAGATACAAATAACAGTTTTGGGTTTGTAGTTATGGGTTTACGGTTTTGGGCATTTTTGGTAACGTGCAGCACAACTATTTAAAAATATGTCTAAGTTTATCTATGCAGTATTTTACCTCAATTCTACTTACGTTTTCACTATTGTTTTTTTCATGTAAAAAAAGCAATGAGGAAGTTGTTGTTAATGACGGATTTACCGGAAAGTGGCAACTTGTGACCTACGGAATTGGTATTGGAGGAGGAGGTACTATGCAAAATCCGGATCCGGCAAAACCCGAAATAATTGAATTTAAAGCTGACAGTACATTTACAGCTAATGCTAATTGTGAATATCTGAAAATTTATAAATCGTATAAGCTTGTAATTTCAGATAGGATAAATTTTTCTCCTGCCACACCTTTTTTCAGTGAATGGGGATTCAGGTTTGCCGATAATAAGTTGCAGCTTTACAAGCCTGGGTGTAGAGAGGCCTGTATTTTTGAATATAAGCCTGTCAAATAAGACAATCTGTAATCAACCCTCATTAAAGGTTATATCCATTTGGATAAACTCTTAATAACTTTCAACTTTCAACTTTCAACTTTTAACTTATTTTGCATCCATGCATCAATATCTTGATTTAGTTAAACATATTATTGAAACAGGTACAGATAAAAGCGACCGAACCGGCACCGGCACCCGCAGTGTTTTTGGTTACCAGATGCGCTTTAACCTGGCAGATGGTTTTCCGTTAGTCACCACCAAAAAATGCCATCTTAAAAGTATCATTTACGAGCTACTTTGGTTTTTGCAGGGCGATACCAATATCAATTATTTAAAAGAGCACAATGTAAAAATATGGGATGAGTGGGCTGATGAAAATGGTGATCTTGGTCCCGTGTATGGTAAGCAATGGCGAAGCTGGATTGGAACTGATGGGGTAGAAGTGGACCAGGTAAAAGAACTCATTCATACTTTAAAAACAAATCCCGATAGCAGGAGAATGATCATCAGCGCATGGAATGTGGCCGAGCTGCCAAAGATGAAACTGATGCCTTGTCATTGTTTGTTCCAGTTTTATACCTCACCCCCAACCCCTCTCCAAAAGGAGAGGGGAGAGCAACGGCTAAGATTAAGCTGCCAGTTATACCAGCGTTCGGCCGATGTGTTTTTGGGTGTTCCTTTCAATATTGCATCCTATGCTTTATTAACGATGATGATTGCGCAGGTTTGTGATATGGAACCGGGTGAGTTTGTGCATTCTTTTGGGGATGTACATTTATATAACAATCATTTTGAGCAGGCCAACCTGCAACTGACCAGAACGCCGTTTCCTTTACCACAAATGAAGATAAACCCTGCTGTAAAAGATATCTTTGATTTTAAGTTCGAGGATTTTGAGTTGTTGAATTACCAATCGCATCCTTCTATAAAAGCGCCGGTAGCAGTGTAAGAAAATAAGGAATAAGGAATGTGGAATAAGGAATAAGAAAGTGATGCAGCTTAATTTGGTAAGTGATTTTTATTTATTTAAACCGATGGATAAAAAATATGATTTAGAAGACAGATTGGTAAAGTTTGCCTATGTATGTTTGGGGGTTTGCGATTTGTTACCCAATACAAAAACCGGACAAAACCTGGAATACCAATTTTCAAAAAGTTGCACCGCACCTGCTTTAATTTACGGAGAGGCACAGGCAGCAGAATCACCGGCCGATTTTATACATAAAATGAAAATGGGTTTAAAAGAGATAAGAGAGACCAGGGTAAACCTAAGGATTATTTTAGAAAAGCCATTGTTGATAGATGATAAAATTTCCATAGCATTAAAAGAGTGTAACGAGTTAATGGCTATTTTTTTAAAGAGTGTAGAAACGGCTAAGAAGAACAATAATCCAAAATAAAGAATGCTTTGAAACCCGATAAAATAAAACCTGGTTGTCATTTACAGACTGTCCAACTTCCTTATTCCTTATTTTTACTTTCTTATTTCTTATTTATATGACCATCTCTCTGATAGTTGCTGCAGCTCAAAATAATACCATTGGTAAAAACAACCAGTTGCTATGGCATTTACCAAACGACCTTAAATTTTTTAAGAACACTACCTGGGGTATGCCGGTGATCATGGGCCGTAAAACCTTTGAAGCAGTTAATAAACCATTGCCCGGCAGGTTCAATATTGTTATAACAAGGCAAGCGGATTGGAAAGCTGAAGGTACAATTTTAGCTACAGATTTAAAAGATGCTTTGCTAAAAGCAGCCGAAACAAACTGTAATGAATTTTTTATAATCGGCGGCGGAGAAATTTATAAGCAGAGTATGGACATGGCCGATAAAATTTATTTAACCAGGGTGCATGCAACGCTTGAAGGAGATACTTTTTTTCCGGCGGTTGATGAAACTAAATGGCAGTTAAAAACAAACACCGATTTTGCTGCAGATGAAAAGCATGCATTTGAATATACCTTTCAAACCTGGGAGAGAATTAAAAAGTAAAAAGTAAAAATTCAAAATTCATAACTCATAATTGTATACCCGTTTTCAATTAGCAAAAAAGTACCTGCATTACTACCTCACCGCTTCCAGCGGGAAAGGCCACGGTATCCATTCTCCTTTTGTATTCGATCTTATTAAAAATGTTTTAAGAGATAAAAAAGAATACAGCTGGTATCCCATCATTGAAAAGGGTAGAGCACAATTGCTTAAACAAAAAGAAGAAATTGAAGTGGAGGATTTTGGCGCAGGTTCTGCAGTTATAAAAACAAATAAAAGAGTGGTTGCCGATATAGCAGCATCATCATTAAAGCCTGTTAAGTATGCACAGCTCTTATTCAGGATAGTGCAATATTATAAGCCAAAAAAAATTGTAGAGCTTGGTACTTCTTTCGGTATCACCACCACTTACCTGGCTGCCGGTAATCCTCATGCACAGGTTCATACATTGGAAGGAGCTCCTGCCATTGCAAATATTGCAGGCAAAACCTTTACAACGGTGGGACTCAAAAATATCCAGCTTACAACTGGTGATTTTAAAAAGATGCTGCCGGGCTTGCTATCAAATATGCAGACTGTTGATCTTGCTTTTATTGATGGCAATCACCGCATGGAACCTACTTTAAACTATTTTCAACAACTTTTAAACCATTCAACCAGTTCAACTATATTAATTTTTGATGACATACACTGGAGTGCCGAAATGGAAGCCGCCTGGGCTGCTATAAAGCAACACCCGTCGGTTACTTTAACCATCGACCTTTTTTTTATCGGCATTGTTTTCCTCAATCCTGACTTTAAAATTCCGCAACACTACTCCATTCGGTTTTAATTTTCCCTATCTTAGTCGCAATAATTCAAATTATGATAATCGGCGTTTTAAAAGAACCAGCTCCCGAAACCAGGGTTTCCTTACTTCCTGAACATATTGCAATACTAAAAAAATGGAACGTAGAAGTTTATGTAGAATCAAATGCTGGTGTTACTGCATTTGCCATTGATGATAAATATGCCGATGTCGGAGCAATCATAAAATCAAGATATGAAGTTTTGCAAAGCAGTGATCTGGTTTTATCAATAAATGCACCGCAACAATCCGAAATCGGCAATCTAAAATCAAAAATTCTTCTCGGTGTTTACCAGCCTTTGTTCAATGGCAACCTGATGAACGAGTTTGCACAAAAAGGATTAACTGTTTTTAGTATGGATATGCTGCCAAGAACAACCCGTGCCCAAAGCATGGATATCCTAAGCAGCCAGGCCAATATTGCCGGTTATAAAGCCGTGCTGTTAGCAGCTAATTTATTCCCTAAATATTTTCCCATGTTCATGACGGCTGCAGGTAGTATTCCTCCTGCAAAATTATTGATACTGGGCGCCGGTGTTGCAGGCCTGCAGGCTATTGCCACAGGTCGCAGGCTGGGCGCCATTGTTGAAGTATTTGATACCAGGCCTGCTGTAAAAGAAGAAGTGATGAGCCTCGGTGCAAAATTCATTGAAGTGGAAGGTGCAGCAGATGCCAGCAAGGCCGGTGGTTATGCAGTGGAACAAACAGAAGATTTTATGCAGCGGCAAAAAGCAAAAATTGCAGAGAGTGTTGCTAAAGCAGATATTGTAATCACCACGGCACAGATACCCGGTAAAAAAGCACCCATATTAATTACTGCCGAAATGATGGCTGCCATGAAAAATGGTTCTGTCATTATTGATCTTGCTGCGGCAACCGGCGGCAATACAGAGCATACAAAGAATGATGAAACAGTAGTGCACAACGGGGTAAGTATTGTTGGTAACTCGGCACTGGCTGCCAGCATGCCCAGCGATGCAAGCAAGTTATACGGCAAGAATATTTTAAACTTTTTACAGCTGATGATTGATAAGGAAGGACACTTCAATTTGAATTTTGCAGATGACCTGGTAAAGGGAACCTGTGTGGTGCATGATGGAGCGATCACGAATGAAAGAGTAGCCCCCTAAATCCCCCAAGGGGGACTTTTGGACTTCACAAATTTGAACTGCTTCTAAAAGTGTAAAAACTAACTTTTAAAAATTGAAAAGATATTAAAATTATTATTCACCAAAAGTTCCTCCCCACAGGGGAGGTTAGGAGGGGCTAAATATGCTAAACTTTATTTCCGAAAACCAGCAGATCATCTACATCGTTATACTCATGATCTTTGTGGGTATTGAAGTGATAGGCCGTGTGCCCAGTGTATTGCACACACCGCTGATGAGTGGCGCCAATGCTATACACGGTGTAGTTGTTATTGGCGCCATCATCATCATGGGTAAGGCAGAAGCCGATAACTATCTTGCATTGATACTTGGTTTTTTAGCAGTGGTGCTGGGTACTTTAAATGTAGTGGGAGGGTTTGTGGTTACTGATAGAATGCTGGAGATGTTTAAGAAAAAGAAGTGACACGAATTTTACGAATTACACTAATTACACGAATTCAGAACAGGCATACGGACTTTGCGACTTTGCGTTTCTTTGCTCCTTTGCGTGAAAAAGATAAATAATTCAAAATTCAAAAGTAAAAATTAAAAATAATGCAACCATTTTTGACTTTTGAATTTTTACTTTTTAATTAATACAATGGAACTAAACATACTCACACTCTGCTATCTCATCGCCTCGGTAACATTCATCGTCGGGCTTAAAATGCTTTCAAATCCTGCCAGCGCACGTAAAGGAAATTTACTGGCAGCTTTCGGTATGGGCCTTGCAATTATAGGCACCATCTTTCTTTACGAAACTGATGGACAAAAATTACATAACTACGCATGGATATTTGGCGGATTGTTGGTTGGTGGTATCATCGGTACACTTGCTGCAAAAAAAGTAAAGATGACGGCCATGCCCGAAATGGTGAGCATGTTCAATGGTATGGGTGGTGCCTGTGCAGCATTAATATCCGTTGTAGAGTTCAATCATCTTTCACACGAAATTGCCACAGGTGTTGTAAGTGCAGCCGAAGTGCAGCCAACTGTTTTAATAATTGTTTTGGGTTTGATCATTGGCTCGGTATCTTTTGCAGGCAGCATGATCGCCTGGGGTAAACTTAATGGCAGTGTAAAAGATTTTAGTTTTACAGGCCAGAATATTCTTAACCTGTTGGTACTTGCTGTTGCCCTGGCAGCCGGAGCGTATTTGGTTTACGATCCTACACAAAGCTTTTTACTCTACGGTATTTTAGGTTTGTCGTTAGTTTATGGTGTATTGTTTGTTATGCCAATCGGCGGTGCCGATATGCCCGTTGTGATTTCCCTCCTTAATTCATTCACCGGTGTGGCTGCGGCCTGCGGCGGATTTTTGTACGATAATAAAGTAATGCTCACCGGCGGCATCTTAGTGGGAGCTGCAGGTACATTGCTTACCATACTTATGTGTAAGGCCATGAACCGTTCTTTACAAAATGTATTGATAGGATCTTTTGGCGCCAACAAAACCGCGGCTGCAACAGGGGGTAAAGAACAGGGACATGTAAAAGAAGTTAGCCTGGCAGATGCGGCCATGCTTATGAGTTACGCCAATAAAGTGATGATAGTGCCCGGCTATGGCCTGGCGGTGGCACAGGCACAACATGTTTGCCATGAGCTTGAAAAAATATTGAACGAAAAAGGTGTGGAAGTAAAATACGCCATACACCCTGTGGCCGGCCGCATGCCCGGTCACATGAACGTATTGCTTGCCGAAGCTGACGTGAGTTATGAAAAATTACTGGAGATGGAACAGGCAAATGATGAATTTAAAACCTGCGATGTGGTGCTCATCCTTGGCGCCAACGACGTAGTTAACCCCGCTGCAAAAAATGATGCTGCCTCACCCATTTACGGCATGCCCATACTGGAAGTAGAACTTGCCAAAAATGTAATAGTAAACAAGCGTAGTATGAAACCCGGTTACGCCGGCATAGAAAATGATCTCTTCTTTCAACCCAAAACAAGTATGCTTTTTGGCGATGCAAAAAAAGTATTGCAGGATTTGTGTGCAGAGGTGAAGAATGTGTAACCCCCTCCGCCAGTCCTGAGCGAAGTCGAAGGAAAGGGGGAACTTTGGAGCATGAATGTTTTAGACTCTTTTTATCAATACGTTTTATTTTTTTTGCATCGGCATTACCCCTTTGGGCGTCATCGTGGAGCCTGTGCTGAGCGAAGCCGAAGCATCACTCACTTGTACGGCATACCATTGAGCAAAACTTTATTGTATTATATTTATCCCGTCAAAAAATAACTACATGAAAACTTTAAGCATTATAATCCTGCTGTCGCTGGTTGCATTTAGTTGCCAGAAAGAAATAAGCCCTGAAAACATAGTAGCCAGTTTACCTACACTTACTACAACTGCAGCAACATCCATAACAGCCACCACTGCTGCCAGCGGCGGTAACATTACTGATGATGGTGGTGCAGCAATAACAGCCCGTGGTGTTTGCTGGAGTACAGCAGCAAATCCCACTGTTGCCTTATCAACCAAAACAACAAATGGCACAGGCATTGGCATATTCACAAGTGCCATAACCGGCCTTACTGCAACCACAGTTTATTATGCCCGGGCTTATGCTACTAACAGCGTTGGCACCGCTTACGGTAACCAAATAACTTTTACATCTACCAATACATCCACAGCATTGCCAACGGTAACCACCGCAACAACAACCGCCATTACCATGACAACCGCTACCAGCGGCGGCAATGTAGCCAACGATGGTGGCGCAACCGTAACAGTCCGTGGTGTTTGCTGGAGCACAGCAGCAAATCCTACCATTGCCTTATCAACCAAAACAACCGATGGTACCGGCACCGGTATATTTACCAGTGCAATAACCGGATTAACCGCCGCAACTTTATACCATGTACGTGCTTACGCAACCAACAGTGTTGGCACATCTTATGGTGGCGATTCTACCTTTACCACAGCATCAACCAGCACTATACCAACTATTACAACAACGGCAGTAACTGCCATAACCAATACCACAGCAACCAGCGGCGGCAGCATAAGCACCGATGGCGGCGCACCCGTAACAACCCGTGGTGTTTGCTGGAGTACCACTGCAAACCCAACTGTTGCATTACCAACCAAAACAACCGATGGTACGGGCATTGGTACATTTACCAGTGCCATAACCGGCCTTGCAGCCTCAACTTTATATCATGTACGTGCCTATGCAACCAATAGTGTGGGTACTGCTTATGGGAGCGATATTAGTTTTACAACAACTACATCAACACCGGATGTGTATGTGGCGGGATTTGAGGAAAATATCAATATAATTCCGGTTGCAAAGACCTGGAAAAACGGTGTTGCTACTTCTTTAACAGGTGGTACATTGGTAGGTATAGCTTATTCGATTTATGTTTCAGGCAATGACGTTTATGTGGCAGGATCAGATTTTGGCAAAGCAACAGTTTGGCAAAATGGTATTGCTACTTCATTAACAAATGGTTCTAGCAGTGCTGATGCTTATTCGGTTTTTGTTTCAGGATCTGATGTATATGTTGGAGGATTCGAGTCTAACCAGGCTGTATTGTGGAAAAACGGTACTGCTACTTCATTAACAAATGGCTCTAATCCTGCTACTGCAAATTCAGTTTTTGTTTTGGGTTCAGATGTTTATGTTGCAGGTTATGAAAGTAATGGAACAATTAAAGTTGCTAAAATTTGGAAAAACGGTATTGCTACTTCATTAACAAATGGTACCAATGATGCTGAAGCATATTCTGTTTTTGTTTCAGGAGCAGATGTGTATGTAGCAGGCTATGAATATAACGGAACAAATAATGTTGCAAAAATCTGGAAAAACGGGGTTGCTACTTCTTTAACAAATGGTACTAATTATGCTTACGCTAAATCAGTTTTTGTTTCGGGGGTAGATGTATATGTAGCGGGATTTGAAGTTAATGGAACAAATTATGTAGCCAAGATTTGGAAAAATGGTGCTGCTACTTCATTAACTAATGGCTCTAATAATGGTTATGCCGAATCAGTTTTTGTTTTTGGTACTGATGTTTATGTAGCAGGGGAGGAGTCTAACGGAACGAAAACTATTGCAAAATTTTGGAAAAATGGAGTTGCTACTTCTTTAAGCAATGTCGCTAATAATGCGGCAGCTTATTCAATTTTCATAAAATAATCTCCTCTTCATAACTCTTTCAAAAAAGGTTCGCTCCACCCACGAACCTTTTTTATTTTTCATCAATACAGCACACAAGTATTTTGTATCAATTTGCCGGTGGCTAGTTCCTACAGCATTCCTTAAAATTTGTTATATTTGAATTATGAAAACATTGACGCTTAATGTACCAGATAATCTGGATGTAGATAACAGGGACCTTGCCATGCTTGTTTCTACCAGTTTGTATGAACAGGGTAAACTTTCTCTGGGGCAGGCAGCAGAAGTTGCAGGTTTATCTAAGCGTACATTTGCCGAATTGCTGGGCAAATTCAATGTCTCTATATTTAATTTCCCCGCTTCCGACCTCTCAAGAGACGTAGCCAATGCCTAAAATAATAATTTCAGACACCAGTTGTTTTAATAATCCTTACAAATATTGGTGAGCTTGAACTGTTACATAAAGTTTATGATCACATTGTAACAACAATTGATATTGCTGCCGAATTTGGTGAACCGCTACCTGAATGGATTGAAATTATGCCAGTGGCTGATAAATACAGACAGCAACTTTTGGAAATGCAAATTGATAAATGCGAATCAAGTGCAATTGCATTGGCTCTTGAAATACCAGGTAGTACAGTAATATTGGATGATTATAAAGCCCGAAAGATTGCAGAACAGCTTGGAATACCTTATACCGGAACAATTGGTGTAATAATCAAAGCAAAACTTAAAGGAATAATACCTTCTGTTAAACCATTTCTTGAGAAAATAAAAAAAACTGATTTTCGTTTGTCTGCTGAAATTGAAATACAAGCTTTGAAAGAAGCTAATGAATAAACAGCCTTATGAATGTCAGCTGGTAAGATTTCTCCCGGGTTTGTAATACAGCTTTTGTATCTCTTCATTTTACCCCTCCCTGCTTCTCAATAATAAACTGCATAATAAATTCCAGTTCCACCTCTGCCATTTGCATAGCTTCCATAATTTCATCCCTGCTCACATTGGCGGCAAAGGCTTTTTCCTTAAACCGTTTTTTAATTCCCTTTAGTTCCATACCGGTATACCCTTCGGGCCGCATTAAACTATAGGCATGCGTTAAGCCACTCAGTTCATCAAAAGCATAGAGCATTTTGTCCATCCTGGTTTCAGGTACTACACCAAAATGATTGGGTCCGTGGCTGGCAATAGCCCTTATAATTTCGGGGTCAATATTGCGGACTTCCAGTTCTTCAATTATTTTTTTACAATGCAGCTCCGGCCATTGGTCCCAATCGGCATCATGTAATAAGCCGGCCATTTCCCAGCGCCATTGACCGGCTTCATCCAGCCCTTCTTTTTCAGCTGCCCAGCATTTCATTAAATAAGCCACCTGCCGCATGTGCAGTTGAAGCCTTTCGTTTTTTACCCAATCATTTAATAATTGGTAAGCGGCATCCCTGCTTAATGTATTGCCTGCATTGGCGGGGTTTCCAAAAGAAGAGCGGTTTAACTGTAATGACATAGTAAGTTGATTGATGTAAGCGAAAATAAAAATTAATTGCCAGCAAACTTCCAATAGCACCAGTCCCGGGAATAAATTAACTAAAATAGATTTCTCTCCCGATTGCTATCGGGATCGAAATGACAGAAGTTTCTACATAACTTTAGCGTTTTAAAAAATGAATGTGAATTTACCTGCAGCATTAATTAATTCATTACAAAACATTAAAGGCTTTGATGAAGAAGCTTTTCAAGCGGTACACGTAGCTGGCGGACAGATAACATCTATAAGGCTGAACACAGAAAAATTCAAAATTCAAAATTCAAAATTCAAAATAGAGGGGGCCGTTTCCTGGAGCACATATGGCTACTACCTAACCGAGCGCCCTTCCTTCACGCTTGATCCATTATTCCATGGAGGCGCATATTATGTGCAGGAAGCCAGCTCTATGTTCCTGGAAGAAGTATTAAAGCAAAACATTAATCTTTCAAAACCCATTAAAGTATTAGACCTATGTGCAGCACCGGGCGGAAAATCTACGTTGATACAATCCATCATTTCAACAGAAAGTCTGCTGGTAAGTAATGAGGTGATAAAGACAAGGGTGAATATCCTTGCAGAAAATATGACCAAGTGGGGCGCTGCCAATGTTATTGTTACCAACAACGATCCTAAAGATTTTAAAAAGCTGCCAGATTATTTTGATGTTATTGTGGTGGATGCTCCCTGCAGTGGCAGCGGCCTGTTTCGTAAAGATCCCAATGCCATTACTGAATGGAGCGAAAATAATGTAGCACTTTGTGCACAGCGCCAGCAACGTATCCTTGCAGATATATTACCATCATTAAAAGAAGGAGGCATATTAATTTATTCCACCTGTTCCTATTCGAAGCAAGAAGATGAAGCCATTGCAGACTGGCTGGTTGGAGAGTTGAAAGTGAAAAGCATACAACTGAAAGTTAATGAAGATTGGGGCATTGTTGAAACGGTTTCTGCAAAAGAAAATGCATTTGGTTACCGCTTTTATCCCGATAAAGTAAAAGGCGAAGGTTTTTTTATTGCAGCATTTAAAAAAACTGCTTCAGGAATAGAGGGAGTGAATGAAATCAAAATTCAAAATTCAAAAATAAAAATCAAGGCCAGTTTTACAGCAAAAGATATTGAAATACTAAAACCTTACCTGGCTGATACTGATGATTTTTTCTTTATAAAACAAAATGAAGAGACTATTGCTGTGCCCAAACATTTGGAGCCTGACCTGGAAAAAATTAAATCTGCCCTGTATATTAAAAAAGCAGGGGTAACATTAGGTACTGTAATACGTAATGAATTGATACCTGCCCATGACGTTGCTATAAGTAATATCATCAATGTATCATTGCCAAAACTGCAAGTAGATAAAGAAACAGCATTGCAATACCTGCGCAAAGAAGAAATTAAAATAGATACCACAATTAAAGGCTGGGTGTTGCTTACATACAATGACTTGCCTATTGGCTGGGTTAAAATAATGGCTAACCGTATCAATAATTATTACCCAAAGGAGTGGAGAATCCTTAACAAATGAATAGCTGCCTCAACCAACAAATTTCCGTTTCTTTGCAACGAAAACTATCCAGTATGAAAAAATTATTTTTCCTGTTTTTATTTACTCCCTTCTTTACAAAAGCACAGGATAAATTACTTGTGGTAGAAGGCGTATCACCCGCTTTGTATATTACCCATAAGGTGGCACCCAAAGAAAACTACTACAGTATAGGAAGAATTTACAACATCAGTCCAAGGGATATTGCACCATTCAATAATCTCCAGCTTGAAAGCGGTTTAAGTTTGGGGCAAACCATAAGGATCCCATTGAACAGCAGTATTTTTTTTCAATCTGGTATTGCAGCAGCAGATGAAACATTTGTGCCAGTTTATTATACAGTAAAAGGTAAGGAAGGTTTGTACCGGGTTTCAGTAAATCATAATGAAGTTCCGCTTGAAAGCTTAAAGCAATGGAATAAATTAAAAACTGATGTTGTTAAGAACGGAACAAAGCTCATTGTTGGATATCTTAAAGTTAAAACCGAACTTTCGTCGCTTGCCAAAAATGGAATCGGTACTTCCATTGCTTCGGGTGCTGCCACAGTAGCCAAAACAGAAGTGAAAAAAACTGCAGCTCCTGAAGTAGTATATGTTCCTGCAGAAAAAAAGGAAGAACCAAAAACTACTGCAAAGACAGAGAAGAAAGAAACTGTAAGGCCTTCACGAAATGATGCTCCTGCAAAAAACAGTACACAGAGTTTTAAAACTATCTACGAATTGCAGGTAAAAAATGCAAGCCTCACCGAGGAATTGGGAACGGCTGGCGTTTTTAAAAGCACGAGCGGCTGGACAGATAAGAAATATTATTGCCTGCACAACAACGCATCGCAGGGCACCATCATTAAGATCACTAATCCTGCAAACGGAAAGTTTGTTTTTGTAAAAGTACTGGACCTTATGCCTGATATAAAACAAAATGAGAGCCTGCTTATCAGTATCAGTAATGCCGCCGCCGCTGAACTTGGAGTTAGTGAAGGTAATTTTAACTGTACAATCAATTATTCAAAATAAAAATTCATGAAGAAAATATTTCTCATATTCATTGCTGCAACAGGGGTTGCACATTTATTTGCACAGTCTGATGTAGAAGCTGAAAAAAAATTGGGTGCAGAAAATAAGCCAACTTTTACAGCGGTTAAAAAAAATCCGGCAACGCCAGTTAAGAACCAGGCAGCCACCGGAACCTGCTGGAGTTTTTCAACAACATCTTTGGTTGAGAGCCAGGCTTTAAAAAACAACCTGGGCGAATTTGACCTTAGTGAAATGTTCACGGTTAGAAATATCTACATTGAAAAAGCAAAGAACTATGTTTTAAGACAGGGCTTTGCCAGGTTTAGTGAAGGAGGTCTGGGCCACGATCAAATAAATGCCATTGCAAAATACGGCGCAATGCCTGAGTCTGTTTACAGCGGTTTACTTCCGGGAAAGAAAATGCACGATCACCAAAAACTTGTAGTGGAGCTCAAGAATTATCTTGACAGTATCATTAAAGTGGTACCCGTTAATCAAAACTGGATAACGGGCTTTACCAATATCCTGGATGCTGCACTGGGTAAGCCTTCTGCAGAATTTATTTTCAGGGGCCAAAAATACAACGCTGTAGATTTTGCAAAAAATGTATTGCAGTTCAGCAGTGATGATTATGTTGCCATCACTTCATTTACGCACCACCCTTTTTACAGATCATTTATTCTGGAAGTGCCGGATAATTTCAGTAACGGCGCTTATATAAATATGCCGGTTGATGAAATGATACAGCTAACCAAGGAAGCATTGAACAAGGGATATACCGTAATGTGGGATGCTGATGTAAGTAATATTGGCTTTGCACAGAACCAGGGCATTGCGGCACTGTATGATACTTCTATTAATTCCTTTAAAAAAATGAACCTGAGAAAGATAAGAGAAGAATCAGAACGTCGCCAGCAAAATATGCAATCTACGGATGCAAGCAAAGCAGAAACAATTAAAGCCAGTGAGGCAGGAAATGAGCCGCAGCGTGCAGCAGAACAAAAAGAAGTTTTGTGGGACGCTGAACTGAGGCAGACCTTATTTGAAAGCCTGGTTACACAGGACGATCATTTAATGCATATCACCGGAATTGAAAGATCAACAAAGGGGAAAGATTTTTTTCTTGTAAAGAACTCCTGGGGAAATGTTGGTCCTGATAATGGCTATATCCACGTGTCAGAAAATTACTTTGGCATTAATACCATCAGCATTATTGTACCAAAAGCAGCTATAAGCAAAGCCATGCTTGAAAAGCTTAAAATAAATTAAGGACTTTAATACAGTTTAAAAGCGATTGGTAATTTGCCTATCGCTTTTTTTTTATTTTTTTAAAGTGTGTAGCTTATAGCGCCATAGTATTTCTTGGCGTAGTTGGCTACCCAGTCTGCCCGGTCTACCCTAAAAGTGGTATCCCCTTAAAAAAGATGCTATGTCCATTTTCTTTTTGCCTTCTAATTGTAATTCCAGGATGGAAATATAACCATCAGTACAGGCAAAATGTAAGTAAGTTTTTTGGTCAGTTTCAAAACCAGGTTCAGACACTGGTGTTTTTAATATTTTTTCGGCCTTGTATATCTTCAGTTTTTTGCCCTTCAAAAAAGTAAATGCAGCCGGGTAGGGTGCAAGTCCACGAATGAGGTTGTACACTTCATCTACAGTTTTATTCCAATCTATTTTACAGGTTTCGGTAAAAACTTTAGGAGCATGTTTTAGTTCAGAGTTTGTGGTTTGTGGTTTGTGGTTTTGTGGAGTTTCCGTAAAACTTCCATCTGCCAGGCCTTTAACTGTTTTTACCAACAGGATGGCACCAATCTTTTTCATCTTGTCATGTACAGTTCCGGCATTATCATTTTCGCC
>JBBSJI010000045.1:0-23826 GCA_038257425.1 Chitinophagales bacterium | reverse complement strand
CATCCCAAAGGGATAGTCATAGTTTTAAATATATTCGATCTCTAAAATAAAATAAAGATTTATCACAATGGTGGTGTAATGTTTCTCAGTTTTTGATTAAGTATACTCTTTAATTCAAAGACTTTTAATTGTTTAATCAAAAATGAAATAGTTTCATTATATGCTAATGAATGACCATTATTAAAATCACTTCTTTCATGCTCAAAGCGAAGTCTTGATTCTTCCGCTCTCTCAATCAACTCCACCCCTCCAAATACATTTTAAATTTATTTGCCATTATTTGTATCTTTTAGCATTCCTTCTACTACTTCTTTTTGACCTTGGTAATTATCTGCTTCTTTTCGCCAATATTTAACTATTCCTTCTTGTTCAACTTTGCTCATTCTTTTGCATAAGTGTTCCAATATACTCATAGTCCCTCACTTGAATCTCCTTTCATATTTCCATCCATAATATGTGTAGCCAAATGCATCTTGAGCTATGGGATTTACTCCACCGTTTCCAATACCGTCTAATCCCATATCAAAGGAAAGAGGCTTGTGATTCAAAGCAACTGATCCATTTCACTTCGATTATTGTTCACTTACTCATATTGAGCCAGATGAACTGATATTATGTAACGTATAAAAAATAAAAATGATAATTGTTAAAGTCAATACAGAAATGGTTAAAGTTGTTTTCTTTGCTTTATCCGTAAAGAAAGAAAATATGAGGTTTACAAATACAATTAATAGTATAACTTCTCTTATTAAATAATTATAGATAAACATGTTTGTTTCATTATCGATTATACCGAAGTATTCCATTACTTTAAAAATGGAAACGGCAATTAGCAAAAGTAAGTTTGATATTATTATCCAATTTCTCATTTATCGTTCCAATTAAAAAAGTTCCAGCTTCTAAAAGTAGCTTTATTTTGCTTTAAAAAATCACCTTGATGATATACCATTTTTGTTTTATTGTAATAGCTGTTTATTCCTTTATAGTAACTTCCTTTCTGAATATCAACTCCACCATAGAAAATACTTGATGGATCTTGACTTAATATTCTATAATTCAAGTTCCCTTGAGCAATATCCACTTGCGAAGCTGTATTTTTAGTAATGACTTGAGTATGATTATAATTTTTAGAATCATCGCTCCTTAATAAAATCATGTCGCCTCCTTTAGCATTATCAATTGATGTTTCAGAAGTATTTCTATTATTTGCTAAATCATTAGCTCCACTTGTTTTTAATACAGCCGTTTTATATTGATCAACACTTGTATAGACATCAGCTGTTGGATCAAAAGTTCCAACACCATTAGTGAATTGAAATGGCAAATTATTTTCTGAAGCAAAATCAACTGCTAAAGTAATAGCAAGATCTTCACATGTAAAATGTTTCCCAATCTTAGCATATTCTTCTGTTTTAGTAGCGGAATATGCTTGAAACTTCTTAATAAAATCATCATTCCATTTATTCTTATATGACCAAGCACTATCACCCAGAACATCATTTAAGGCAATTGGATTATTATTCATTGATGCATATGGGCTTTGCCAAGCAAAGTATGAGGCTTTGGGATCAATACTCCACCAACGACCAAGACGAGTATCTAATTCTCTGAACTGAGTTGTGTAGATATCTCCATTCCCTAATATTTCCGGGTCTTTCATCGAACCTTGATAACCGAAGTTATAATCAGAGGTAATATAGCTTCGTTCAGGCATTATCATCCCAAACGTGGAGTAATTATTACGAAGTTTCTTTCTTTCTTCCTGATTTGTATAGCTCTCCCCAAAAAAAACGGGCGTTTCTTCTAAAGCTCTGGTGCTGCTACGGGTGTTGTTCATGGATTTTCTTCCTTTTTGCCATGCAATTTAAAATTTTTTTCTTTTACTATTTACATTTAGGGTAAAAAAGATCTTCTTTGCCTTATCACTTTAAAAAATTAATTATTATGAACTCTATTAAAATTGATGTTAACAGAATGCAAGTTGCTCTTAAAAAGGCTGATTTAGAGCAGGTTTTGCATAGTTTTGAAGTCTTAATGAATGAGCTGATTTACCTGCTCAGATTACTGAGGATTATTCCCAAGAAAGTCAACCATATTCTGGAGTACAGGAAAAATCTGATAATCTTTTTCTTTTTGAGAAGTTTGAGGATTTAAGAAGATGGGTTGATGCTGGTTGCCCCAGGGATTTTTCTAAGCCAAGAGCAGAGACAGAGGGAGCAGAGTAAAAAACAAGCTCGATTTTTAGCGGTAAAAGCTTTGGTAGTGCGTGGGCACTTGTGGGGCTTTTGCCGGTAAAAATGGAGCATCCAAGCGGAGCAGTATTTTCATTCACTGCCCTGCAGAGATTTCCGCGCGGAAGGCTGCAACGAACCTTTACTATGTTCATTTTTTCAGCTTCTTGATCTGATCAATAATGGTTCTGGCATTAAGCAGCAAAATAGCAGGTATTGACCATAATGTTGCTTTGCCAAAGAACACGAGAAGGAATAAACCAATAATGATTAATCCAACGTTTGTAAATTCTATTTTCATTGTAGTACTTTATAGAGCTTTTAACTCTTCATTTATTTATTTCCTGCAATAGTATAGTAAGAGCTTCCTGAAAAAAAGGACAAGAATAAAAGGGTGTTTTTTTAAGCGGTTTTTAAGGTTCCGGAGTGCGGTCGGCACAACCCAAAGCAAGGTAAAACAGCCTTGAGCCGTGCGCAGGGGCGAAGGCTGCAATGAGTGAAGCGCAGCGTAACGGGTTGCAGTCCGTAGCGAAGCCGCGAGCCGCCAGCGAGTGCGAACGAGGGGGCAGACCGGGAGCAGTGAGGCACGAACTGCGGGGGCTGCCTCTGTTGTAAACACAAGGGGCTGGCATGATCTTTTGCTTTTGCCTTAGCTTATCAATCAAAAAGATCGTTGCAAAAGGCATGACAGCCCCGCAGCCGAGTGAGCCCGCAGGCGAGCATAATACGGGCAGCCGGTGGACTGCATAGCTGCTGAACTGAACGGAGCGAGTATTGCCAAGCTGAAGCAAACCATAAAAAATAAATAAATAATTGCTGAAGCCTGGCAAAGGGAGTGAAGTGAAGGAAGCTGCTATGTCAGGACAAAGAAGGCTGCCGTGAAGCTGAGTTTGTGAACTGCAAGAGTTGTGACAGCTTGCGGAGCTTTAGCGGAGCACCCGAAGGGCTTTACAGCTTTTGCCTTTACCTTTAAAAATAAAAAAATAAAAAGGCAAGTGCTGTAATGAGCTGGCAAAACACTTGCGGAACAAACGAAGCTGAACACCGCTTTACCTGCTTTGGGTTGTGCGGTGGGATTTCAGGGACAGTTTTAGTACAAAATATTCTTATAGATCAGGATGATAACGCTTCACATCTTCTTTTAAATCATCCATATTATTCACCTGGTAATTTTCTGTTGAACTTACATATCTGTGTCCTGACAGATGCTGAACTTTTCTGATGTTGTAAATTTTCAGCCAGTTGCTGATCACCGAAGCTCTCAACTGTTTTATTTCTCTTATTCTCGGATGTTGTTTCTTAAGCTGCCTTATTATTCTATCAATGATGTTATGTATTTTATCACTTGTTCCAATGCTTGTAAAAAGTAAATCAGTCTGTTTCCCTGATAATGATAAAATGGTTTTTCTGGTCTCATTGATGTAATCCATTAAATCATAAAGCTGGTGAGCTTCCAGTGTCATTTCTCTTTCATTGCTTCTTCTGGCTCCTGATATAAATATTTTTCCTTCTCTCATTTTCACATCTGCAACTTTTAACCTGGCAAGTTCTTCACTTCTTAAACCCTGGTAAATAATTAATCCCACTATAATTTTATCTCTCCTGCTTGTTAAATGACTTCCAACTCCTGTTGGTGCTCCCTTACTTCCAAATGATCTGTAAATATTTTCAAGTTCTTCAGGTGTAAATGTTTCATATAAAAATTTTCTCTTTACTCCTTTTATATCAATGTTGGTGCAAGGGTTGTCTGCTATATCTTTCTGATTTATTAAAAAATTAAAGTAGTGTTTGATGCCGTTTACATTTACCTGCAGAGTTCTTTGTTTATTTCCCTGCTTCTTGCAATAGTTTACATAAGCCATTATATCATTATAACTGATGCCCTGTAATTCTATATTTTCATTTTCTGCCCAGCATGCAAAGCGTAAAACAGTTTTCTTCACTGTCTGCTGTGTCTGTTTACTAAAACCTTTTACAATCAGATATTCTTCAAAAATTTCTTCTTTATAAACTGATTTCATATTCTTGTTCTTCTGTTAAATGTGTATAAATCTGTGTGCTTTCCAGTGAACTGTGTCCTAAAAAATCTTTTATCTTTTCCAGCTTCATTCCGTTGGCAAGTAAATGAGTGGCTATGCTGTGGCGCAAGGTGTGCAGTCCTGTTTCTTTTTCCTGCAATTCAATATTTTCAGTCCTGGTAATTAATTGCTGCAACCGTAAAAGCATCATTTGCCCCTGCATGGGTTTTCCTCTTTCACTGATAAATAATCTTTCTTCCCTGTTGTTTTTAATTAATAAAGGTCTGCTGTCATAGAGGTAATTTTCAAGGTGCTTTAATCCTGTCTTGCTGATGGGAACAAACCTTTCATTATAATTTTTTCCTTTTCTCACATACAGTAATTCTTTCTCCCAAAAAATATCATTCAGCTCAATATGTAAACCTTCATTTCTTCTCAGTCCGCAACCGTAATAAACCGTTAACATGGCTTTGTCTCTCAATGCCATGGCAGGAAAAAACCAGTGCGGTTTTCTGATCATCTTTATATCATTGTACAGATCGCAGGCTTTGTATAATTGTTTTATTTCTTCTTCTGACAGCACTGTAATATTTTCCCTTGTCACTTCTTCCATTTTTATATCCAGTGGCGGTATAATTATTTTTCCTGCCTGCCTTAAGTAATTGCAGAACTTGTAAAGTGCCTGCAGATGTTTGTTTAAATGGCTGCTGCTTAATGCTCCTGATTTCCTGTAATTCGGTCTTACTTTTAAATGATAGTAATAATATTCTCTTATTAAATCTTTTGTGATGTGGTGAATTTCTGTTTTTCCTTTTTGCTCCAGGTAATGCAGTAATCCTCTTGCGCATGTTGGCATACTGTAAACCGTCTGATCTGCATACCCCAACACATCAAGCCACTCTTTAAAGCTTCTTTCTATGTATTTAAATGAGGGTGATAGAAGCGGAAGTAATTTCATTTTTTTTTACTTGCTTACTTCTTCCGGTGAACTTTTGAACTTTTTATTTTTCTCGTTGATATTCACACTCTTGAGTGGTTCATTTTCATGGTGAACTACCTGTAAACTGTTCATCTTGTTTTGCTGGGATAAAAAATTTTTCTCTTTCAGGTTTTGTAAAATTTCATCCAATACACTGCTGATGTTATTTTTTAGTGTTTCATATTCCTCCATGCTCACCACTTCATAATAATATCCTTTTGCTTTGGTGCCTGTGCTTTTTTTGATGTAATTGTTATAGAGAAGCTGCAACATATATCTTTTCTGGTTGCTGTGGTTTATTTTTAGTGCTGCTCTTACTTCTTTGGCTGTAAATGCTGTTTTATTCTCTGATTTTAAAAAGGCTTTCAGGTACTCAAAATATCTTCTGCAGGCGGTATTTAATTCATCACTTTTTCTCAGTAAGATTTCCTTTATCAATCCGTTGGCTGCTTCAATATCTTCCAGTGTGGTTTCTATATAAACTTCTCCGGTGGTTTCATCTGTTTTTTCTTCTCTCTGGTACTGGTGATAAAATGTAACAGCTTCTATAAATTGTAAATAATGGCTGTTGCTTCTTCTGGGTTTAAAAACTTCCTGCGGTATTTTCAACATCTCTGCAAAAGGATTTCTTACGGTGATGCTCCGTAAAATTCTCTGGGTGTTTTGCAGCAGGTTCTTTATTTTTATTTCTTCTTCTATGTTGATGTTTCCGGCACTTTTCTTTCTCTGGTATTGCATTATTTTTTCATCCTGCTCTGAACTTTCATCTAAGTAAATTAAAAAGCTGCGGTTTGCATTATCTTCATAAATGCTTTCTTTAGTGGTGCATCCTGCAATGCTTACAGGTCCTTCCACTGTTAAGCTGATTGTCTTGGTGTTTCCCCTGGTGTCTTTGTGTGCAACGGTTTTATTAATTCTTTTTTTGCTCTGTAATTCTCTTAATGGATAAAGTACATTTTCCGCTCCGTCTAAATCTTCAATCAGTATTAATTTATGTTGCAGCTCTCTTTGCCCGAAGTAGTAAAAAGCATTTTCACTCAGTACGGTAATTTCAAGTTTATCTTCATCAGGAATGAGATCACCGATTTTTTCCTGTAAATACGTTTTTCCGCTTCCGCTATTTCCTAAGCTTATAATGTGCAAAGGATGCTCCCGCTTGCGTGAAGTAAAAATTAAATACATCAATAATCTGTTCAATTCTTCTCCGATTACTCCGCTTTTTCCTATAGCTTCATTGGTTCTTTCCAAAAGATTTGCCTGCTGCAAAAATTCCCGTGCTTCTTTTACCTGTGCTTCTGATAATTTCTTTCTGTTGTCCGGCTTTTTCTCCTGTTGTTCTATTCTCTGCAGGCGGTACACTTCAAGTTGATTGGTAAGATCTGCAACGGCTTTGGTAAGTTGTGAGCTTCCTACTTCCAGGCGTTCGGCTGTTTTTCTTACCAGCTTTTCCACCTGTGTATCATTGTATAAATCTATGTTGTGGCGGATGGCGAGAGCTGCCAGCTCAGGATTATTCAGGTAATGTTTCAGCTTGCGGTTGATCACTTCTACCTTTACCGTTACTCTCATGCGGTCCAACCCGTCAAGCCTTATTCCCCCCAGCACCGTAAAGCCCAGTTCTTCGGTGGTGTAGCTGATAGCATCAGGGTTTGCAGCGTTTAAAATGCCTTTTTGATCCATTGTTGAAAAAAATATTTCTTCTGATATATTTATCGCAAAAGTAGAAGATTTATCAGAACTGCACAAGTCATATCTTACTTTGAACTGATATTTTTAACAGCTACCTTTGTTTTTTCTACTCAAAATTTACCCTTTTACAGATATAAATGACTTTCGGAGAACACATTGCCACCCTTAGAAAAAGAAAAGGTTTATCTCAAAATGATTTGGGTAAAGCTGTTGGAACTTCCGGTGATATTATCGGCAAGTATGAACGGGATGAGGTAAAGCCATCTATTGAAGTGGCTTCTAAAATTGCTGATACCCTGGAAGTAAGCGTGGATTTTCTTTTAGGAAAAACTTCTGTGCATCTGGATAAAAAAACTTTGAAGCGGTTGCAAGATATTGAACACCTGGAAGATGATAAAAGAAAAATCCTTTTTGATTTAATTGATACTTACATTCGTGATGCTAAAATTCGCAAAGCTCATGCAGGGTAATTACAAATTAAAATTAAATTCCTGTTGTAGTAAAATTCTAACAGCTTCTCCTCTTTGAATGGCAGGTTTCCATTTGTCAATTGATTTAATAACTCTTATTGCTTCATTGTCTAAAAGTGGGTGAACACTTTTAACAACTTTTATTTCACCAATCGAACCATCCTTTTCAATTTGATAACTTAAAATTACTTTTCCTTCTATTCTTTCTTTCTTAGCTTCTGGGGGATATTTTAAATTTTCTTTTATGTATTGTAATACTCCCGCTTCTCCATTAGGATACATGGGCATTCTTTCAATCAGAGAAAATCCTTCAAAATTTAATTTAATTTCTTCATAATTTAAACTATCTTCTGATTGAGAAAATGTACAATAAATAGTGTTACAAAACAAAACAAATAATAATATTATATTTTTATTCATAAACCTCAAAATAATTCTCTATAAATTAATACTGCTCCCAGAAAAATAAAACTAAAAGCTGCAAAATAGCCTTGAAGAATAATTTTATTATAATCCCGCTCTGGAGGAATAGGATGTTTAATAACATATCGGAGTGTTAAAACACCGATTGCAATACAAATTATTCCAATTACTAAAATCCACCATCTCATTCTTTCTTTTGTTCAATGCCTGTATTAACTGTTTTTTCAAACAAATTTAATTTTAAATCTACGCTAGTGTTTAACATGAATTTTTCATATTGAGTAATTTTGGTAGCGTCTATTCTGTATTTTACTCCCATGCCTAATAAAGTTGTAGTTGCAGTAACTCCGGCTTGAATATAATTTCCATCAACGACATTTAATGCCGTATTTATTCCACCTCCAGCTAAAGACATTGTTTTTCCAATGCCAACTAATGATGCTGCTATAGGTTGCCCACCTGGAACAAATGCTGCGCCATAGCCTGCTACAGTAACGGCTGTTCCTGTCATATCTAAAACATGAGCAGAAAGCGATGCTGCCCCTCTATAAAAATCTGCGCTACCTTGATGCATAGCCTTTACCAGAGGATTATTCATAGTACGTTGATGGTCTGACAATTGACCTTCAACCGTTACTGGCGCCATATCAAACGCACCAGAGTATTTATTTCCATCAGCACCATAAAAAATTGTTTTATCATTCTCCACTCCGAGACCTTCTTTTCCCATATATTTTTGTCCTGGTTTAACTGTTTCAGGACTTGTTACCTCTGTATCCCAAACAACAGATTTACTGCCATCATCATTTACTGTTTCTACCCAATCATCATTTGCACCATTAGGATCAATATTAGTTATGGGTTTGTTGCTGAAAGCATGATAGGAAGACATCCAAGGTTTATCAACGGGATCAATATTCCATCTTCTTCCAAGTCTGCTGTCATATTGCCAGAATTCTGCTGTATAACTATTTCCGCTTCCACTTACTTCATCATCCTTCTCTTGTGAATTAAATCCGTACGTATAAGCATTAGCACTTTTTTTAGACGGGCTTTTCTGATTTTGCAGAGTACTTGCAAAAAAATTTACTTGGCTTTGATATGTGCTTGTTCTCGTGTTCAACACAAAAATTTTTCAGGGCTTTAACAGGTTGCTAAGATAATACTTTGTAAACAGTTTTATTTGGTTTTCAACTGATTTTAATTGATTGATACAACCTACGCACAACAAGCCTTTCAAGCGGTTGCAGACTTTAACATAATGTGGCATTATAGTACAGGGCTGCAAAAAGTGCAGACAAAATCCTGTCCTATAATAACATTATGTGTAAATAGCGAAGCTATACGCTGCACCGCTTGTAAGTCTTGTTTTTCCTGCCCTCCTGTGTGTGTTAAAAAAAGACTAACGCCCTGCGGTTGTTTCATTTTTAAAGCTGATGCAAAAAATTATTTTTCTATTTTTTTCTTGTCGGTATTTTTTACATCAACTTTAAAAACGTTGATTTCTAATCGTAAAAAATATAGCTCGATTTTTATTGATTGATAAAATGGCTTGTGTGTCGGCTTGTGCGTTTATCTATCAATAAAAATGAGCATCCGGGGTTGAAGGGGTGGAAGACCCCTTTGCCTGTGCGTTGGATTTTGTTTTCTTTTTTCCTGTGGATTGTGCGAAGCGGTAAAACAGCCTTGAGCAAGCGTAAGGAAAACGGCTGCAATAAATGGAGTGTAACGGAATGATTTGCGGACGTTGTGCGTGCGAGCCACCTGCGAGTGGAGCCACTGGTGGAAGCACGGGAGCACGAGGAACGAGTGCGGGTGCGACCTATGTAGAAGGATTTTTTTGCAACAAATAAAATAAATTATCTGCCTTAATTTATGTTGCAAAAAAATCCGCACTACACAAGGGCTTGCCATACTGCCGGTAGGCAACAATTAAATCAAGCCCGCAGCCATTGGCGACCCGCAGGCGAGCCTAAACAATGCAGGCGGTGGACTTTGTAACTGCTGAACAGAATGAAGCTTTAGCGTAATGATGTGAAGCGGTTATAAAGGACAAAACAGCCTGCAAAATGAACGGAAGCAAGGCAATGAAAAGTATGACAAGCTGCGTAATGCAATGAAGCACCCGCAGGGCATTACAGCTTATTTTTAATACCTTAAAAAAATAAACACTAATAAAAATGTGCTGTGATGGCTTGGCATATCTTTTTGTATTGCCTTGATGGAAGTGAATACCGCTTTACCTGCGTTGGCTTGTGCGGTGGGTTTTTGGCTTGTGTGAGGGCTTTTATCCTATTGGGTGGAACTGTTCTATATCTGCTTGTAAATCTTCCATCTGATTAACTAAATAACTTTCTGTTGAACTTACATAACGATGCCCTGCCATATATTGAACCTGTCTTAGATTGTATTGCTTTAACCAGTGCGTTATTACTGATGTTCTGACCTGTTTAAAGTTGATGAACTTTTTATTTGTGTTCCTGATTTCTTCGCTTAATCGTTTCCATATATTTATTCCGTCATTGTCTGTAATGGCTTTCTTTCCTGCTGCTGGCGTTGGTAAAAAATATAATTCAGATTTATTTGGTGTAAGTGCTTGTAATAATTGCCTCACCTGCAAGGTGTATTCCATTAGTTCCATTATCTGATGTGGCTTGAGTTCTAAGGTTCTTTCATTGCTCTTTCTTGTTCCTGCAATAAATATATTTCCTTCTTTCAGCTTTACATCTTTTATCGTGAGCCTGTTTACTTCATCGGTGCATAAGCCTTGATAAATCATTAAACTGATGATTGCTTTATTTCTGCTTCTTGATAATTTGTAATTAGTAAACCAATTGCACTTTGCTTTTTTATGCTCGTCTGTGGGTATTTCGTAGCTGTGGTAAAGGCTTTCAAGTTCCTGCTTGGTATAAAGCGGATAAAGCATTTTGTTTTTTGTGCCTCTTATTTTGATGTGCTTGGCCGGGTTATCTTCTCTTTGTTCTGCTTGTATCTGCCAATCAAAAAAGTGTTTTAATATATTCAGATTGATGTTTCTTGTTTTGTTGTGCTGTCCTTTGTTTTGCAAGTGTTTCAGGTAGCTTGTTACTTCTGTTGATGTGGTGTTTTCTACTTCTACGTTTTGTATATCGCACCAAACAATAAACTCCATTAATTCAGCATTATAACATTTTATCGTGGCTTTGCTAAGGTCTTTTTGTTGAAGATATTTTTCAAAGCTGTTCATTCTTTTTCAATTAGGTGTGTGTAAATCTGTGTACTCTCTAAACTGTTATGACCTAAAAACTTTGCGATTTTTTCTAAACTCATTCCTGCTTGTAAAAGGTGCGTTGCTATTGAGTGCCTGAGCGAGTGTAAGCCAATGTTTTTTTGTGTGAGTTCTATGTTATCGCTTTGTAATTGCAGTAGTTTTAAACGTGTATAAAGTGTTCCGCCTGTCATTGGTTCACCGTGTATATTGATAAATAAACGGTGTTCCTTTTTGGTCTTTATTATCTGGCTTCTGTAATCATAAATCCATTCTTGTAAATAGGCTGCGTTGGTTTTATTGAGCGGCACTAATCTTTCTTTGTAGTTCTTTCCTTTTTTTACGTGCAGTATTCTTGTATCAAAATTTATATCGTCTATGCTTACGTTTGCTCCTTCATTTCTTCGTAGTCCACAACTGTAAAAAATGGTTAGTAGTGCTTTATCCCTGCTTTGTATGATCTGCTCTTTTTCGGTGTTGGGTTCTTTGCTCGTGAGTTCAAAAAGTTCTTTAATTTCTGTTTGTGATAGAACGGTGATCTCTTTGCGGTGCAGCTTTTCAAGCCTTATACCGAGTGCAGGAACATTTTTATTTCCTTTGTGATTTAAGAACTCTAAAAACTTTTCTATTGCCTGTAAATGCTTATTGATGTAGTTGTTTGATAAGCCACCGCCCCGCCTTTGGTTGGCTCTTGTGCTGATGTAATCGTGATAGGATTTTATATTTTTCTGGTGGAGCTGGTTAATGCTTTGTACCTGGTTCTTTTCAAGATGGTGTAAAAATTCCCTGATGATTAACGGCATTCCGTTTACTGTTCCGCTTCCATATCCTAACACGTCCAACCATTCTTTAAAGGCTGTTTCTAAGTATTGATAGCTTTGATTTTTCAGTATTAATTTTTGCATCCCTTCATCTTTTTAAAAATTGCTTCGTTCCTGTTAAGTGCTTTACTGCTAAGGCTTACAATGCGAAGTATTTTTATTTCGCATTCTTTTCGCATTACGCATATTTTGTTTGTTTTTTTATTGGTATTTGTGAACCGCAAAGCGGTTTCGCATTATTTTACTTTTTCTTTTTGTATGCCTTGTTCACTTTCTCCATTACCTTTTTAATATGCTCTTCAATGCTTTGCTGTAAAGCCTTTTCACTTGTTCCGCTTAATATTTCATATTCATAACCTAATCTTTGTTTCCCGCTTGTAATGTGTAAATAGCCATATTCTAAAAGCTCTTTCAAGTATTGTTGTATGCTTCTCGGTGTTAATTTTATATGCTCTCTGATGTCGCTTACTTTAAACTTTTGCAACTCATTTTTTTCTGTTATTTCTTTTAGCTTTTCGTAAAAGTCCCTTACTGCTCCGTTCAGTTCATCGCTTCTTCTGAACAATACATTTTTAAGGTATTTAAAGCCGTTTTCTATATCGTGGGGATGTGTTTCTATTTGTACTTCGCCTGTTTCCTTATCTGCTGTTTGTTCCCGTTGGTATTGATGACAAAAAGTAATGGCTTCTATCACGTTTAAAAGTATCGGCAAGGCTCTGCGTTTTTTGGGGAAGCTCTCGGGTAAATCTATCAGCGGTGCATAAGGATTAATTACTTTGATTGGCTCTAATGCCTTTTGCATTTGCTGTAACTTGATTTGTATTTGTTGTTCTTTGTAAACCTCTATCAGTCCTGCCCTGTGGCGTTTTTGATAGTTCATTACTTTTTCGTCCTGCTCTTTGCTGTCATTCAGGTAAATCAATATGGAACGGTTGGCATTATCTTCATAGATGCTTTCTTTAGTGGTGCAAGCGATTACGCAAACAGGTCCTTCAACTATTAAAGTGATTGTTTGTAATTTTCCGTCCCTGCCTTTTTGTGTAATGGTTTTACTTATCCGTTTTTTACTTTGTAATTCTCTGATGGGGAAGAGTACGCCCAATGCTCCTTCTAAATCTTCTATCAAAAATATTTTGTTTCTTATCTCTTCTTTTTTGTAGTAGTAAAATGCGTTGCTCGTAAATTGTGTATGTTCTTTTTTATCTTCATCGGGTATGCACAATGCCACTCGTTCCATTAGATAACTTTTTCCTGTTCCGCTTTTTGCTAAACATATTACGCTGATTGGGTCGGGTGTTTTTCTGCTTGTCATTGCCAGTAATAAAATCAATGCGTTTTCTGTTTCGCCTTGTATTCCGCTTGCTTGCAGGTCTTGTATAGTTTGTTCTAATAAATTTTCGTGTTTCAGATTTTCTATTGCTGTTTGCTTTTCTTTTTCTGTGAGTGGTTTTATCGGTTGGCTCTGCTCGTAGTTCTGCTCTTTTATTTGTTCGAGCCTGTAATTTTCTAAAGCCTGTGTAAGCTCTGCCAGTGTTCCCGCTGTTACACTTGTTCCAACTTCCAAGCGTTCCGCTATTTTCCGGATAAACTTCTCTAACTGTGTATCGTTGTATAAATCCAGATTGTGCCGGACTGGTGGTATTTCGCTTTCGTTTAAACTCACCTTTAGCGTTACCCGCATTCGGTCTAACCCTTCTAATCTTACGCCTCCCAATATTTCTATGGTTAATATGCTGTTGCTGTAAATCAGCTGATCGGGGTTTTCTGTGTTGAAGTTTGCCATTGTGTAAAAATATTTTTAGTTTCTTTTTATGTAACTATCAGACACAAAAGTAACTTATATTTTCAAAACAACAAACACCTATCAGATTTCTTTTTCTCCTTTAGTTACGTACTTTTGCTAAATCACTTCATTAAAGCATAATTAAGTATCTGATAAGCGATGAAAACAAGTAAAATCATAAGTGACTTAAGAGAAGCTAAAGGCTGGAACCAGTCTGAACTGGCTGATAAAAGCGGGGTTTCCCGTGTAATGATTGGCAAGTATGAACGTGGCGAAGCTGTGCCCTCTATTGATGCAGCTAAAAAAATCGCTGATGCACTCGAAGTTACTTTAGATTATTTGGTAGGCGAAGGATCTAACGCAAAGCTTGATAAAAAAACCGTGAAGCGTTTACACGATATTGAACTGCTCGAAGATGGTAAACGTTCTGTGTTGTTTGATTTGATTGATACTTATATTCGGGATGCTAAAATTCGTAAAGCTCATTCTAATTAAATAAAAACGCCCATGCTGTTAAGCCTGGGCGGTTTGTTTTTCATCTATATTAAGCAAAGTTTATATTTCAGAACCTAAGCCCTTCCCGCAATGCTTGCACGTCAGCTTAGCTCCTACCGGGGTAATTCTTTTTATTTTGATTGCTAAATTATCTGGACTTAAAAAATTATGAAACACACTAAGCCCTTGCACACAAAATCTTGGCTTCAGCTTAGCGCGTACTGCGCTTTATAAAAAAAGCGAAAAGTTGAGCGGCTAAAACAGAAATTAAGAACAAATAAGAGCCGAAAAAAGCCCCCTTTTGCCTGTGGCAACAAAAAGCAAAAACCGAAAAGAAAAAGCCCCCAAAACGACCAAAACCGAACCCAAAACCAAAAAGAGAAACCACCAAACCAAAACCCTAAAAACCCAACCGAAAAACACAAGAAAAGCAGCCCTTAAAATCAGCCTAAATGCAAGCGGAATGGGGCAAAGGAAAAAAGAGAGCGGAAAAGGAAGGAAAGCAAGGCAGGGAAAGAGATAACAGCGATTTTGAAGCTATGTTAATAACTTTCTTCGCTCGAAGGGGCAAGAAGCTGATTTGAGAGCAAAAACATCTGAATAAATTCAATTTCCAATCGTAAACCTGCGTATTATTTCTTGGAAAATAGGCAAGTACTTTTCAAAGTTTTGTTGAGTAGTAGAGCAAGTTAAGTTGTACGATTTTCCGTTATGGATAGTTAAATAATATGCAACTTTTAAAGGAAGATTTTGGGGGTTGTGCTGATAAATTATTCGGGCATACTTTCTTCCGCCTAACTCTAAATATTCGGTGCTGATCTCTGTGTAATTGACTAAACTATTTCGCATTTGAACTTTTGCTGCACCTACATATTCTTGTAAGTTTAAACCCTGTCCGTCATTGATTATTAAATTCACATTTTCTTTAAATATTTGCTTGGGTTCTTCCAATGGACGCATCAAAATAAAAACAGTTGAAGGATTTTCTTGATATGTCCAATCAACAGGATACTTAATACTCGTATTTGTTTTTTCGTCTGTGTAGGTCTTCATTTCTTGTGCTTTTGAAAGCAAGGCAATCAATGAAAATAGAAGTGTTAAAGTAAGCTTCATTCTCATTTTAAAGGCTTGTTTAAGTGTATTATCGACCGTTCAGGGTTTTGCTCCCAATACTCTACGGTATAAGCTTTTCCTTCTTTTAGGTCAGGAAATTGACTTTTATATTTTGGTGGTAGCACCTGTGATTTTTTCATGACCTTATCCTTTACCACATACTCAAACTCAACTCCTTCTTTAGGTTGTTCTTGATTTACAAGCCAATTAAATTGATAAAGTCTTGTTATAGTGCCTTCGGCTGATTTTGTTTTTTCTCCTGATACAAATACAGGGTCATACTTGAGAATAATGTTTTTCGTTGGGTCTGTTTTTTCGTACTTGATTTTAAACTTTTCGCCCTTAACATTAGCTTGGTATTTAAGAGAAGAAATGCGGATTTCATAATCATTTCCATTTGCCTGAAAAACTACAATAGCATCTAATCCCGCAGACTTTTGAGCCTGTTTAAATCCTGTGATATGACCTACCGCAAATTGTGGATTTTCAATAGTTGGTTTAGCCCCTGTATAAATAAACAGCCAAACTAAACCGCCCACTAAAACCAACAATATTAATACTAATGGAATATATCCTTTCATCTGTATTACTTGACGTTTTTCTCTATGTGTTTGTGAATCTTATTTTCTCCTTTAGGTGTTATTTTACCTTCAGGTGTTACTTCGTTTCGTTTTACCGAAATTTCCACTTCAGGAAGCATAATTGTTGGCATTCCGCCAACACCTTCTCCTGATCCTGAATTTTGTAAAGCGTCAATGCCACGGTTAAATAATCCACTCGCAGTACCACCAATTACAGAGTTTGTTAACCCACCTGCTAAATCAGAAGTAATCATTCCTGTTAAAAACTGTGCTTCGCTCTTTATTCCATTTTTCACAAACTGTCCTGCGACTGCATCACTAGCCATATCACCAACAGGCAAAAGTTTACCTGCACCAAAGCCAACTATACCACCTGCGAAGTCAATTCCTGCTTGTGAAAGGTCTTTTTTGTTTCCGATAACACCACCAACAGAGCTAAAACCGTCTTCCCTTGTATAGTCAATTGAAGCTTTTGCAGCTTCAAAGCCACCCGTAGCTAATAAACTAACACCACCTGTAGCCCCTGCTAAAGCTCCTTCTCCTGCGGAAATAGCAACATCAGCCCAATCAATTTTTTTGAAAGCGGGTTTACCTTGCACCACATTAGATACAACTTGTGAACCTACTTCCGCAACTGCACCTACAACCGCTCCAATAGCAGCACCGAGAAAACCTAATTCTCCATCGGGGTCAGTATATTGTATTGGACTATTATTATTGGCTGAATATGGACTTTGTCCGGGAAGTCTTTGCCATTGTGGGTCAATATTCCACCTTCTGCCAAGTCTTGGATCATATCCATAATCTCCCCAACTTAGGTGATTACCGCTGCCGCTGACTTCATCATCCCTTTCGTGGCCATTATATCCATAGCGATAATTTTGGGTATTGAACGACCTTTCAGGCATGGGCGCCCCGAACGCGTTTAAGTTAATGCCCATTTTTAGCCCGGGAGCCTCATTTTCCTGTGTACTGGTTGAAAAAAATCGCATTTTCTTTCTTAGGGTCTGGCTTCAAAAATAAATAAATTTTCGCTTTAGGCTTTCCTTTTCTGCAACCTTTATTATTATTGGTATATAATATTTATAAACTAAATTAATTTTTATGCAACTAATTCACATTGATGTAGACACTATGCGCCAAGCTCGCATAAGTGCTAATTTTGACAGCTATATGCGGTCTATGGAAACTTTTATGAATGAGGGTTTTGTCGTTCAGATTGTTCAGGAGTATAATAATGCTCCTACTGATAACCTTTTCCAGTTTAGAACTTTTGAAGAGTTTGAAGAGTGGGTAAATAATGGATGTCTGGTTTAATGAGTAAGGAAACAGCTCGATTTTTATTGATAGATGCCTTGCAGGATGCTGATTTTTACTACAAAACTTATTGGCATCTGTCAATAAAAATGAGCATCCAAGCGGGGCAGTGCATTTAATTGAAGCGCTGATGTTCATCCCGCGCGGAAGGCTGCTCTAATCTTTTTTATTTTCTTTTTTTTCTGTGGGGTTTCTTTTATTCCTGTGTGTTTTTTAAGTGCGTCAGCAAAAAGCCAACGCAGGTAAAACAGCCTTGAGCTGAGCGTAGGGAGAACGGCTGCAAAAAGTGTAATGCAATGGAACGGTTTGCGGACGTTGTGTGTGCGAGCCGCCTTGCGAGTGGAGCCAACGGTGGGAGCACGAGAGCACGAGAGCACGAGGTACGAGTGCGGGTGCGACCTATGTAGAAGCCCTGCCGGGTAAAAAACATACCTTATTCATCGGTGAAGCATAGCGGAACCAATTAAATAAAATCATGTTTTCGGCAGGGCGCACTACACAAGGGCTACCTTACTGCCGGTAGGCAACAATAAAAAAAGCCCGCAGCCGATGGCGACCCGCAGGCGAGCCTAAACAATGCAAGCGGTGGACTTTGTGGCTGCTGAACTGAACGTAATGAGTATGCCAAGCTGAGCAATACCAATAAAAAAATAAACAACTGCGAAGCCTGGCAAACGAATGAAGTGAAGGAAGCTGCCATAAAGGACAAAATAGCTTGCAAATGAACGGAAGCAAGGCAATGAAAAGTATGACAAGCTGCGTAATTCAATGAAGCACCCAAAGGGCAATACAGCTCTTTTTTATACCTTAAAAAAATAAGCAAAAATAAAAATGTGCTGTGTTGGCTTGGCATATCTTTTTGTATTGCCTTGATGTAGTGAATACCGCTTTACCTGCGTTGGCTTGTGCGGTGGGTTTTTCGGCTTGTGCGGTGGGTTTTTGGCTTGTGTGAAGGCTTTTAATTTATCGGGTGGTACTTTCTGATATCGTCCTGTAAATCTTCCAGATTATTTAATTGATAGGCTTCTGTGCTGCTTACATATCTGTGTCCTGCCATGTATTGAACCCTTCTAAGATTATGAACTTTCAGCCAGTTGCTTATTACACTTGTTCTTATTTGTTTGATGTCTTTTGTTTTTGGGTGCTTTGCCTGTATTGATTTTACAAGCTTTGCCATGATGTTATTAAAATTTAATGATGTGCCTACACTTATAAAAATTTTCGTGCTTTCCTTTTTTGTTGCTTCTAAAATCTGCTTTCTAATCGTGTGTACATAATCCATTAAATCATATACCTGGTGCGCTTCTAACTTCATTAACCTGCCTTCTGTCCTTCTGCTTCCCTGTATATTTAATTTCCCTTCTCTTAGCTGCAAGTCCTGTAATTCAAGCCTTCCAAGTTCTTCGGTTCTCATGCCTTGATAAATGATTAAGCCTAAAATAATTTTGTTCCTTATTCTTGCCAGTTCATTGTTTTGCTGTGGTGGTATTTTTTTTCCCTGCTCGTATTTTCTTTTTTCTGTGCTGTAACTTTTATAAATCGTTTCCAGTTCTTCAGGGCTTAATATCTCGTGTAATGTTTTTCGTTTAATGCCTCTTATAAGCACGTTAGAGGCAGGATTTTCATTTACCTGCTCTTCTTGTTGCAGGAAGTTGTAAAAGTGCTTTATAATGCTTGTATTGATTTGTATGGTGCGCTGCTTGTTGCCTCTTTTCTTCTGATAGCTCACATAAGCCATTACATCATTATAGCTTGCGTTCTCGGTTTCTATATTTTGTTCTTCCAGCCATATTAAAAAACGTGTAGCTGTTTTCATAAAGCTTTGCGCTGTTCCGCTTGTATGGCCTTTGATTATTAGCCATTCGTTAAACTTCTCCAAGTATGTATTTTCCTGATTCTTCATGCTCTTTTTCCATTAAGTGAGTATAGATTTGAGTAGATTCTAAACTGCTGTGTCCTAAAAATTTTGCAATGGCTTCTAACTTCATCCCGTTTTGTAAAAGGTGTGTTGCGATGCTGTGGCGCAAGGTGTGCAAGCCTATTATTTTACTTTGCAGTTCTGTATTATCAACTCTTTGCACTAATAATTTTACTCTTAATAACATACTTTGCCCGTTTATCCTTTTGCCTCTCTGACTTATAAAAAATGCTTCTTCTTTTTCATTCCTTAAAAATCGTGGCCGGCTTTCGTAGAGATAATTTTGTAAATGTGTTATTCCGGTGCTGTTAATGGGTACTATCCGTTCTTTGTAGTTCTTTCCTTTTCTTACGTGTATGTATTGTTTGTCACTGTGTATATCACTAATATCAAGGCTGACGGCCTCCGTCCTTCTTAATCCGCATCCGTAAAAAATAGTCAACATGGCTTTGTCCCTTAATGCCAGTGCTTCATATAAAAACGGCACGTTTTTACTTTCCTTTTCCTGCTCATACAATTCGGTTGCTTTGTAGAGCTGCTGGATTTCTTCCTGTGTTAATACGTGTTTTATTTCGTGCTGCTCTTCTTCTGTTGGTATGTAAAGCTTTGGTATTTGCAGCCTTCCCGATTGCCTTAGATAATCGCTGAACTTCTGTAATGCCTGTAAATGCTTGTTTAAATAACTGTTGCTTAATCCGCCTCCCTGCCTTGTGTTGCTGCGCTGCTTTAATTCCCTGTAATATTCTTTGATGCTTTTATTTTCTATATCTGCTATCTGTCTTTTGCCCTGCTGCTCTATGTAATGTAAATACTCTTGTACATAATGTGGCATACTGTAAACGGTGCTTCCTGCATAGCCCAGCACGTCTAACCATTCTCTAAAGCTTTGTATGATGTATTTATAATGTGGGCTTTGTATAGGTAGTTGTTTCATTCTTGTTCGTTGTTGGTTTCTTCATTAGTTCCCGATTGCTCCGCATCGGGATTAATTCGACTACGATTTTTTTTCAAAAAATCTGTCTCATTAATTTTCGGGTCGGGATGTCCTTCGCTGGGCTGTTGGGCTGATGGCTTTTTCTTCCTGCCTGTCAATGGTTTAGGTGGCTCACTTTTAGTATTGAGCCGATTTGAGCCGTTGGGCTGGTCTTTGCTTTTTTCTTGTTCTTGCAGCTTATTATAAATATCATCTAATACAGTAGTGATGCGGTTTTTCAGTTGTTCGTATTCTTCGCTTGTGGTAATTTCATACCAGTGTGTTTTTTCTTTTTTATCTTCTTTCAGTTTTATTAATCCTGCCGTTAATAATTCTAAATGATAGCGTTTTATGGTGCTGTGGGCTATGCGCAGGGCTTGCCCTGTGCTGCGATTGGTAAAGGTTGTTTCTTTATTTGTCTGTAAATATTCTTTCAGTTTTTCAAAGTAGTTTCTACATGCTCCACTTAGCCCGTCCGATTTTCTTAACAGGATTTCTTTCATCAGTTTGTTAGCTTCTGCAATATCTTCAAGAGTGGTTTCTATATATACTTCTCCGGTTGATTCATCTGCTTTTTGTTCTCTCTGGAACTGATGATAAAATGTAACTGCTTCAATAAAATCTAAATAATGTTTGTTTGTTCTTCTCGGTTTAAATACTTCTTTTGGTAGCTGTAATTGCGGTGCGTATGGGTTCCTAATGCTTACAGCTTGTAATATCCGTTGACAGTTTTGTAAAATATTTCTGATTTTGTTTTCTGTGTCCACATCAACTAAACCCGCACTTCTCATTTTCTGATAGTGCATAATGGCTTCGTCCTGTGCTTCGCTTTCATCTAAGTAAATCAGGAAGCTCCTGTTTGCGTTATCTTCATAAATCTTTTCCCGTGTGGTGCATCCTGCAACACTTACAGGGCCTTCAACTGTTAGCGTTATTGTTTTGGTAATTCCTCTCGTGTCTTTAAAAGTTACTGTTTTGCTGATGCGCTTTTTACTTTGCAGTTCCCTGAGTGGGAACAGCACATTCATTGCTCCTTCTAAATCTTCTATCAATATTAATTTGTTGCTCAGCTCTCTTTGGCCGAAGTAATAAAATGCGTTGTCTGATAGCGTGGTGATTTCTAATTTATCTTCATCAGGTACTAATTCACTTACTTTTTCCTGTAAATGTGTCTTTCCTGTTCCGCTGCTGCCAAGGCTTATAATGTGTAAAGGGTGGATTAGTTTTCTACTTGTAAATATGATGAACATCAGCAACCTGTTTTTTTCTTCTCCTATAACTCCGCTTTTTCCGATGGCTTCGCCTGTGCGTTCCATTAATTCCGATGTGCTTAAAAATTCTTTTGCTTCGCTGTGTTCCGCTTCTGTTAATGGTTTTCGGATGATTGCATTTTGCTTTTGTGATGCTTCTATTTGCTCCAATCGGTAAATTTCTAATTGGTTGGTAATGTCTGCTACTGCTTTGGCTATTGCGCTGCTGCCTACTTCTAAGCGTTCGGCTGTTCTTCTTATTAGCTTTTCTGTTTGTGTATCGTTGTATAAATCTAAGTTCTGCCGTAGTGCTAAATCCGCTATATCAGGATTATTCAGGTAGTGTTTAAATTTCCTGTCCAACACTTCTATTTTTAGCGTTACCCGTAATCTGTCCAGTCCTTCAAGCTTTATTCCGCCCAATATTGTAAAGCCTAATTCTTCTGTGGTGTAGCTGATGGCTTCGGGGTTGGTGGTGTTGATTTTGTTTTTTTCTTCCATAAGGTAATTTTTTTTAACTCAACTTATTTGGTTGCAAACTTAACTGATATGTTTGGAACTTGCAAGGCTTTTAGGTTGCCTTGTTTAATTATTTTCAACCTAAATGGTTAATAAAGGTTGCTTTACCTAATCTAATGAGTTAAATTTGACCTGTTATTTAACTGTATAAGTGATGAGCTTCGGTAAAAATCTTAAAGAATTAAGAGTAGAAAAAGAGATGTCGCAGGAAGATTTGGCAAAAAAAATCAAAGTGCATCCTAATCATATTTCCCGCTATGAACGTGATTTAGCTGCTCCTTCTATTGATGTGGTTCAGCGGATTGCCGATGCTTTAGAGGTTTCTATTGACCAGCTTGTTTATGGCAAGCAAAGTAATGTTGATGCCGGTGTGAGTGATAAGGAACTGGTTTCCCTTTTTAAAAAGGTGCAGTTTCTGCCTCTTAAACAAAAAGATATGGTTAAAGATTTTCTCTCCGCTTTTGTGCTTAAAGCGGATTTAAAAGAAAAATTAGGATAAAAAAAACGCCCAAGCTGTAAGCCTGGGCTTTAGAGCTACTTTATTTTTTGATAGCAATTCTCGCCTTGCTTATAGCCGCAGCAAAACTGAATTACACTAGAGTTCGTTTCAAAGTTTGTTAGCAATTCCATTCCATCATCATTTACAGTTTCTGGATACTTGACAAGATCATTATCCAAATTAAGAAAGAAGCCATTTAACTTTACTTTGCCATCTTTTTCCACATTCCACTTTCCATTTGTATTTAATAGGAGCTTTTTATTCCCGTCATAAACCTTTCTATAATAAATACCTTTGGGTTGTAAATGTAAGGTGTCAAAAGTGTTTTTATAGTCAACTGGGGAATAATAACCGTACAATTCCTTTTCTTCAAAATGTTCAGTACAAGAGAATAAAAGTGTCAATATGATTAGAAAATACATACTTCTCATTTTAGTATTTAGCACCCGTTGGATGTTGTGAGTCATTTAAAATCTTTTGAAATTCTTGATGAATATAATTGTTTTTTTCAGTGACTTTATTCTGAATAGTTGAGTTGTTTTCTATCCAAATATACGTTTGATAGGTATTACCATTCAACTTAAAACTACTACGCTCCCAACTAGGTAAAGCTCTGTAAGCGAACGAAGTCATAGACTTGGAATCTGTCATCATAAACATCGTTTTATCGCCAAGTTTATACCAGGAAACATTTGATCTACCCCACATTTGCTCCCACATATCCTGAGCAACCAATGGATTCGCATTACCATAATTCATAGTCACCATCCCTTTTTTATCTGGGGATGTCAACGAAGTAGCACGTGCTGGTGAAGAGTAAGAAGAGAAAGTACTGTGTAATGAATTAAAAGGTCCTGTCTTAGATGAACCAGTAAAGTCAGAAAACATACTTTTTTCTGGCCCATTTCCCGAATCCCATTCTTGGAATATGGTAGACCAACTAGTACTCGCATCTCTTTGAGCAAATCCCCTTATAAGTGCTTCCCCTCCTTTAATTGTATTAGTAGCACAAGTTTGTTGGTCTTCTACTTTTGTATCTCCATTTGCCTGATGATAGAAGTTTACTTTATCTCCTCCAAGGTCACTTATTTTATTTCCATCTTTGTCATATTCATCATCATTAGCTCCATTTGGATCTACTTTCCAAATTGGACTATTACTAAATGCATGATAACGGCTTTGCCATGGCTTATCAACAGGATCAAGGTTCCACCTTCTTCCTAATCTTGGATCATATTCCCAAAACTCCGCTGTATAATGGTTTCCTGCTCCTGATATTTCATCGGTTTTCATTTGGCCATTGAAACCGTAATTGTATTCTGTTGAGTTGTAATTCCGTCCTGGCATTGTCGCCCCGAATGTAGAGGAGTCTTTGGTATTTTTAGATACGCTCACGTTTTTTTCCTGTGTTTCAAAGGAAAAAACTACGTCAGGGCTATATGTGGCGGTTCTTGTGTACAAAAAAATTTCTTAACGCTTCAAAGATAACATTTTGATGTG
>JBBSJI010000044.1:0-23957 GCA_038257425.1 Chitinophagales bacterium | reverse complement strand
GCTGCAGATTATATTTTCTGCAACCAACCTCTTGACTTTGCCCTTCCCGGTACTTTAAAAGTAATTACTTATCATAACACCTGGCAACAAGTTGTGGGCAAAGCCTCCCCCTTGGGGGGAGGTTTGGAGGGGGCCAAGTATGTTCCGCTTTTAGATGCTCCTCTATACCTGGATGAGAACATTGAAAGATCAGCGTACCTGAACTTTGTGATGGTTGATTATGGTTGGGATGAATATGCATCACAACAAGGTGAGCAATTATTTGCAAAATTGAAAGAAGACAAAACTGCTGTACTATGTTTTAGCTCTACCAACAAAAATGCCATGCAAAACATACGCAGTATGTTTGTTGACCTGATGAATAAAGGAATAAAAAACCCTGCCATCATTATTTGTGATAGCACAGATGATACAACCGATGAGAGCTTAATTCATTATTCAATAGAAGCAGGAGGATTGTTACTGGATGGTTTTTGCGATGGTGTTTGCTTTGGTCATCATTTTGGCAATAATAAAATTGCGCCACAAATAAAATTATTAAACTCCATTGCATTTGGCATTTTACAGGCCACCCGTACAAGAATATCTAAAACAGAATATATCAGTTGCCCAAGCTGCGGCAGAACATTATTTGATCTGCAGGAAACTACTGCAAAGATCCGTGCGGTTACCAATCATTTAAAAGGCGTTAAGATCGCCATCATGGGCTGTATAGTAAATGGCCCTGGCGAAATGGCTGATGCTGATTTTGGTTATGTTGGAAGTGGTATTGGTAAGATCACTTTGTACAAAGGCAAAGAGGTGGTAAAAAGAAATATCGACAGCAATATTGCTGTTGATGAACTGGTGAATTTATTGAAAGAGAATGAGGCATGGGTAGAGGCCCCCTCTATCTCTCCCCGAAGGGGAGGAAATGGAGAAGAATAAATCGAAGATTGTGTTTTGAAAAAAGGGAGTATTGTTGAAATATTGATGAAGGAAGAATTGATGATGATTTGGAAGATATGCTGTTTGAATATGTAAGATGATCCGCCCCCTCTCTTCCGGAGAGGGGCGGGGGGTGAGGCCATTTATTGCATTCCCAATTGATTCATCATATAGGTCATCTGCATGGTTCTGTTATCAATGATCTGCTGTGTTTGTTGGCCGGTTCCATGCCCGCTGTTATAATCTATCCAAAGCATTACGGGATTTTTTTGTCCCACATTATTTTGTAATGCAGCAACAAACTTTTTAGCATGTAAGGGATCCACACGGCTGTCATAAGCGCCGGCAGTAACCAGCATATTGGGTACACTTACGCCCAGTTTTATATTCTGGTAAGGCGAGTATCTCAACAACCACGAAAAATCTTTTTCATTATCTGCACTGCCATACTCCGGTATCCAGTATCGGGCAATCAGGAACTTGTGATACCTCACCATATCCAGCAAGGGTACTGCACAAACAACTGCTTTAAAAAGGTCGGGCCTTTGGGTTACCATAGCCCCCATCAGTAAACCGCCATTACTTCCTCCAACAGCCACCAGCCTGTTCTTATTTGTATATTTTTCTTTTATGGCCCATTCGGCAGCAGCAATAAAATCGTCAAAACTGTTTTGTTTGTTCTGCAGCATGGCGCCCTCATGCCATTTTTCGCCATACTCATCGCCGCCCCTGATACCAGGCTCAAGCAAAACACCTCCACGGTTTATGAAGGATGCATAACTACCTACAAAACCAATATTGATACCTGCATTAAAGCCGCCATAGCCTGTTATAATTGTGGGATTATTACCGTCAAGCTTGACATCTTTGCGATGTATGACTTTTACAGGCACTTTGGTTCCATCTTTTGAGGTGAAGAATTTAATACTGCCGGTTATATTTTTTGTATCAACAGGTAATTCCCGGTAGAAGTATAATTTCCATTTAAAATCTGCGGCGCTGGCCACAAATGTTTTGGCAGGCGTTGTAAAAGATACTATGGTTAAATAAACAAGGTCAAGTTCCCTGTCATAACTAAAACCGCTGATATTACCTGCTTCAGGCATGGGCACATCTTTTATATACTTACCGGTAAAATCAAAAATGCGTAGCCTGCTTACAATGTCTTTCTTATCCTGGATAATGATATTGTGTCTGGTAACACTGTAATCCTTCATTACAGTATTATTTTCCGGGATCAGCACCTTCCAGTTCCTGCTGTTGGGATTTTTTGTTTCTCCAACCAATAGTTTAAAATTGGGTGCATTATCGTTGGTAAGGATATACATTTTATCGCCTATTGCTTCAGGATATGCATTATATTTTGTGCTGCTGTAGATTATTTTACCGCTATCCATGGTGCCCGTTTTTTTTAAGCGTAGGGTGTTGCTGTAAAAATCACTTTCACCAAAAAAGGTCACATCGCTGTAACGGGTATCATAAATGTAAAAGCTGTTCTTTGCATCTTTGGGTGAACCAAGAAACACATCATTTTTCGGGTCATCACCCAATTTATGAAGATAAGTGGGCAGGGGCATTTGCTTATCTATCAATTCCTTGTTTCTTAAAGTAATATAGCCGTGTTGCTGGTCTTTTGTCCACTCCCAACCCCATGCACCTTCAATAGGTGGGTATATTTCTTTACCCGTTTTTGAATCAATAAAATATTGGTTATTAATTTCAGATCCACTTTTTTGTATCCCAAAAACAGCAATATTGCCATCGTAAGAATAGCTGGAGCCTGCAATGGCTGTTTTACCCGAAGTGTCATAAGTAACTGGATCAAATATCAATTTTTTCTCTCCATTATCCAGTATGGTATATATTTTATTCTGTTTATCACCTTTCCGTTTTATGGTTTGAAATTTATGTTTACCAATGGTACTTACCGGGCCTTCATAATCCAGGTCAATGATAGCGGCTATTTCTTCCCGTAAACCTGGTATTGCTTTTTGTGTTTGGTTCATATAGGCCAATGTGTAATCATGCTGGGCTTTGGTCCAGTCCTGTACCTGTATATTATCTTTATCCTCAAGCCACCTGTAATTATCGGTCAGGTACAGGCCATGTAAGGTATCAGTTACGGGCATGGTTGCTGTAGGCGGCGGATTAAATTTACTTTGGGCAATTCCGGCAAGTGAACCAAGTACAAAAACAAATACTGCAGGCAATTTTTTCATTTTATCTTTTTTAATTGATTTAATTACAAGGTTAAAAAATTAATTTTACTATTCCAATCATTTACAGATTTATATGCAAACAGATTTTCTTGTTATAGGCAGCGGCATTGCAGGCTTAACATATGCATTAAAAGTTGCAGAAGCATGTCCCGATAAAACAGTTACAATTCTTACTAAAACACAAAGCGACGAAACCAATACCAAATATGCCCAGGGAGGTATTGCCGGCGTTATGGATTTTAATAATGACAGTTTTAATAAACATATTGAAGATACGTTAATAGCAGGCGATGGTTTGTGTAACAGGCATATTGTTGAAATAGTTGTTAAGGAAGGCGTGCAGCGTATTGAAGAGATAATTGAATGGGGTGCTAAGTTTGATAAAGAATCAGATGGTGATTATAAACTTGGTAAAGAAGGTGGCCATAGCGAATCGAGGATATTGCATCATAAAGATGTTACGGGTAAAGAAATGGAAAGGGCATTATTGGAAGCGATCAGTAGTAAAAGTAATATCAAATTACTTAATCACTGTTTTGTACTTGATATTATCACCCAGCATCACCTTGGGTATCTCATAACAAAATCAACAACGGATGTAGCATGTTATGGTGTGTATGTATTGAACCTGGGCAGCAATAAGATTGAAAAGATACTTTCTAAAATTACCATGCTTGCAGCCGGCGGCAACGGCCAGGTTTACCGCTCCACAACAAATCCTGCAATTGCTACAGGAGATGGCGTGGCCATGGTGTACAGGGCCAAGGGAAGAATTGAGAATATGGAGTTTATACAATTCCATCCAACCGCATTGTATGAAACAGGAATAAGAGGACATAATTTTTTAATAACAGAAGCTGTTAGGGGAGATGGGGGCATTTTACGTAATCATACCGGCGAGGCCTTTATGGAACGCTATGATGAAAGGAAAGATCTTGCGTCACGGGATATTGTTGCAAGAGCTATTGATAACGAAATGAAGATTGCCGGTACAGAAAATGTTTTTTTGGATTGCAGGCATTTTAGTAAAGCAAAATTTATTGAGCATTTTCCAAATATTTATGAAAAGTGTTTGAGCATTGGTATTGATATTACAAAGCATATGATACCTGTGGCTCCGGCTGCACATTACAGTTGTGGCGGTATTAAAACCGATGAATTTGGGCAAACCTCCATTAAAAATTTATATGCTGCCGGGGAATGTGCAAGCACTGGTTTACATGGTGCCAACCGCCTTGCAAGTAATTCGTTATTGGAAGCGATGGTTTTTGCCCATAGAGCATTCAAAGATTCAGTTTCCAGGATTGATCAGTCCATTGATGAGGATATAGAAAAAAATATTCCGGATTGGAAAACGGATGGTACCAATGCTCCCAAAGAAATGATTCTGATCACCCAAAGTGTAAAAGAATTAAAATTGCTTATGAGCGACTATGTTGGTATTGTAAGAAACAATGAAAGGCTGCACAGGGCCATGAAAAGGCTTGATCTTTTATATGAAGAAACAGAAGCACTATATGAAAAGACCATTGTATCACCCCAGCTTTGCGAATTAAGGAATATGATAACCGTGGCATACCTCATTGTAAAATGTGCCGAGTTCAGGAAGGAAAGCAGGGGATTACATTTTAATACCGATTATCCCAATAAATTGGAAAGAGTGCAAAATATAGTTTTGTAATATAATTTTCCCGGCTTTATAATTTCTTATCAGCATCCTTGCGTCGCACTCGTGTACCGCATACCTTTGTACAACAAAACAACCATTAATCATTATTATGTATTTCATCATTCACGGATTTCTTTATATTCTTTCACTATTGCCTTTTCCTGTTTTGTATTTTATAAGTGACGGCATTTATTTTTTCCTGTTTTATGTATTTGGATATAGAAGAGCTGTGGTTATGTCAAACTTGAAAATTGCTTTTCCTCAAAAGGAAGAGAAAGAGCTTAAGCAAATAGCCAAACAATTCTACCATAACCTTACTGATACTTTTGTGGAGATCATTAAACTGATCTCTATGAGTGAAAGAACTTTTAATAAAAGGTGCCAGGGAGATTTTTCGATAATACAGGAACTGATCGATAAGGGTAAAAATGTACAGCTGCATGCAGGGCACCAGTTTAACTGGGAGTTTGGGAGTTTATTTATGTCGAAAGTAATTAAAAGCGCACCAACTTATGCTATTTATATGCCCATTCAGAATAAGGCGATGGACAGGCTTTTTTTGCAGATCAGGGAAAAATTTGGTACCATATTTATTAAAGCCACAGAGTTTAAGGAAAAAAGGAAAGAAATATTTGCAGGCCGCTTTGTATTTTTTCTTGCTGCCGATCAAAATCCTGGAAATCCGGCTTCAGCCTACTGGCAAAAATATTTCAGTAAACCTGCTCCATTTATAACAGGTCCTGAAGTAGGAGGAATAAAAAATGATGCAGCTATTGTGTTTGTGCGTTCCAGAATAATAAAACGAGGGCATTATGTTTTAGAATGTACACTGTGTACTGAAAATGCTGCAACAACGGCCCTTGGGGAGATCACAAGGGATTTCCGGGATTTCCTGGAAAGAATAATTACAGAAGAACCACATAATTATTTATGGACACACCGGCGCTGGAAATGGGATTATAAAGAAGCGTATAAAGAAAACTGGATCGATAAAAATCCGGTAGAATAAAACTTACTGCTACTATTAATTTAATACACTTGCTTCTTTCTGTGTCTTAATATTTTTTTGTTCTTTTATTTTGCTCCAGCCCCCTAATACATTTCTAAGATTATGTGTTCCTTCTCTTTTTAAAAGCGAAGCAGCAATTACACTGCGGTAACCACCGGCGCAATGAATGTATAAGTTCTGGTTATCTTCAAAATGAGCCAGGTTCGCTACATCATTCATTTCATTTAGTGGAAGATTTTGTGCATGTACAATATGTCCATCGGCAAATTCGGTTTCCCTTCTTACATCTATCACCACAAGATTAAGGTCATGGGGCATATCCATTGCCAGTTCATCAGCTTCTACATCTATGATCATATCAACAGGTTCGCCGGCAGATTGCCAGGTTTCGAATCCGCCTTTTAAATATCCCTGTATCTTATCAAACCCAACTCTTGTAAGTCTAATAATCGTTTCCTCTTCTTTGCCTGGCTCAGTTACCAGCACAATGGGTTTGTTAAAAGACAATAAGCTACCCGCCCATTCGGCAAACCTGCCTTCCAGTCCAATAAAAATACTGCCGGGAATAAATCCTTTTGTAAAAACTGATGCATGTCGGGTATCTAAAATCAACAGGTCATTTCCCTGTAATTTCTTAAACTCAGCAATAGATAAAGGCGTTAATCCTTTTTCCTTGATATTATCCAGGCTTTCGTATCCCTGCATATTTATTTTTGCATTTATGGCAAAGTATTTTGGCGCTACCGACAAGCCATCTGTTACAGCAGCAATAAATTCTGCCTTCGTTTGAGGCTGTAATGCGTAATTATTTTTCTTTTGTTCGCCAATGGTACTAAAGGTTTCCGGCCCCATACTTTTTCCGCAACTACTGCCTGCACCATGAGCCGGGTAAACAAATACATCATCGGCCAGCGGAAGAATTTTATTTTGAATAGTTTCATACATAATGCCGGCAAGTTCAGCACTGCTCATGTTTCCGCTGCTAAGGTCGGGGCGGCCCACATCGCCAACAAACAAAGTGTCGCCGGTAAAAATTGCATAAGGTTTATTATTTTCATCTCTTAATAAATAGCAGCTGCTTTCAAGCGTATGGCCTGGTGTATGTAAAACCTGTATAGTTACCTTACCTAGTTTAAATATTTCGTTGTCCTTACTGTTGTAAACTTTATAATCGGTTTCTGCCCCTGGCCCGTAAATAATTGGAGCTCCTGTTTTATTGCTAAGATCAATATGGCCACTTACAAAATCTGCATGAAAATGTGTTTCAAAAATATACTTGATGCCGGCACCATTTTCTTTAGCCAGTTTTAAATATTCATCTGTATCTCTCAGCGGGTCAATGATAGCAACTTCACCTTCGCTTTCGATATAATAAGCAGCTTCACTTAAGCAGCCAGTGTATAATTGATTTACGATCATTTAAAATTATTTTTTAAAAGGAATAATACATAAAGTTAAAAATAAAAAAGCGTTCCCGCAATGAGCCGGAACGCTTAACAATAATTTCAGAAATTTTAACCCACCAGATCTTTTACAAACTGGCTTATTTCGTCAATACGCTTGTAATTAACAGTATAGAAAATAAATTTTCCATCACGTTCTGTATTTACAATACCGGCTTTTCGTAATATAGCTAGATGCTGCGAAGCAACTGACTGTTCCAAACGTAAGCGAACATAAATTTCTGTAACAGTAATCTTTTTTTCTTCCTCAATTAATTTCAACAATTGCTGACGAAGTTTGTGATTTAAAGCACGCAAAACCAATGCTGCTTTTTTTAGTGCCTGATAGTCTACATTAATTGCAGAATCGGGCGAAATTGGGGCAGGGGTCAATGTATCCTGCTCTCGTGTTGGAGACGCAACAATCATAAGGATTAAATTTTAAATGCTTGAACAATGTTTGAACAATACAAATATACTATTAATTGTTTATGCAACTGTGCAAAATGAAGCAAATAACATTTCTTTTAATTATAATTTTATTTTATAATAACTGATTGAAAGTCTTTGATATAGAAGGGCTCCGTATAGGCAAGATCAGCAAACAGCTTATTTGAGAAAGAATGCTGAGCAAGGGTAGCCATACCTGCAGGCGGGTTGTTTAGTTTTTGGAATAGGGCAGTTGGATGAATGCAAATGGTTTTCCATTTCTCTGATCCATTTCCAAAAAACAGTATTTTATTTTTTGAAATAAAATCTTCAAAAGAGTTTTCATTTAAAACAAGGGCGCAGGGAGCAAGGTAAGTAGTAAGATCATTTTGGTAAATGGCAGTAAAAACTTCCATTCTGCGGGCATCTATCATTGGGCAAAACAACATACTTGTTTTATCTTCTTTAAAAACCTCCAAAGCTGATACCGTTAATATTTCAAGCGTGCTTAATGCGATCAATGGTTTTTTTAGCGCATAACACAATCCTTTTGCGCTGGCCATACCTACCCGTAATCCTGTATAAGAGCCGGGGCCTGCAGCAACTGCTACTGCATCAATAGTTTTGAGATCAATGCCGGTGGATTTAATTAAAAGCTGAATAGCATACTGTAAAAAAGATGCATGGTCTTTTTGAGTGTTATTGGTTAATGCACTTAATACCAGCCCGTTTTCTGCAAAACTGATCTGTGCATTTTCTAAAGTGGTGTCTATATTTAAAATGAGGCTCATGAATTATTTTCCGCTACTTCTTTAATAAGTAATGCTGAAGGTTTATAACGGGTATCTGTTTTATATAATTCCTGTAATAATTCAAGGATATATTTTTTCCCAATCAACTCTGCCCATTCAAAAGGGCCATGAGGGTAATTGGTACCAAGCTTCATAGCCGTATCAATTTCTGCTTTACTGCTTACATTATCTTCTACAGCAAAATAAGCTTCATTAATGATCATTGAAATTATTCTTGCGGTTATAAAACCCGGCTCGTCCTTAACGGCATTAATTTTAATGTTGAGCAATGCAAATAATGCTGAAATATCATTTTTGATCTTTCCTGCAATTTCCCAAACAGGCCTGCTTAAAAAAGTTTCCCAGCCATTGATCCTGTACACATGTTCAGGTGCATTTAGTTCAGTTAATGTTTTTACAACCGAACTGATGATCAGCGGCTTTTTCATTGAATGGTAGCCACCATTAATCTCACTATCCTGTAAACTGAAAAATGCAATTGCATCTTCATATTGATGAAACGCTGAGGTACTCTCAACCCGGTGCCAGCTTATGCCTGCCCTGCCAGATGTTAAAGCTGTCCATTGTTCATCTGATGCTGCCACAACGATCTGCATATCAATTTTTTTTACAAAAATAGGTGGTTGATAAAAGATATATTTGCAAATCGCTAATTAAATTAAAATAAACTCATGAAAAAGATAATTAACACAGCAAATGCTCCGGCTCCTATTGGACCGTATAACCAGGCTATATTGAGCGATAATATGCTTTTTATTTCGGGCCAGATATGCCTGATACCGGGTACATCTGATCTGGCAAATGCAGATATCGCAGCAGAAACACACCAGGTAATGAACAACCTGAATGCTATACTTACTGAAGCAGAAATGAATTTTACTAATGTGGTTAAAACAACGATCTTCTTAAGTGATATGCAACTTTTTGTTCAGGTTAACGAAGTTTATGGCAGTTATTTTGCTGCCGACTATCCCGCAAGGGAAACTGTTGCCGTGAAAGGGCTTCCCAAAAATGTTAATGTAGAAATAAGTATGATCGCTATAAAATGAGTATAGAAAAACTGGTAATAATAACAGCTAAGGTTCATGAAGAACTCATTAAAACTTTTCAAAAAAAAGGATTTAGGGTAATGTATCTTCCTGAAATTACTTATGATGATTTGAGTAGCATTATTGAAAAAGCTGACGGTATTATTGTTACCACAAGGATAAAAATTGATAAAACTATTTTGGATAAAGCTACCCAACTGAAATGGATAGGCAGAATGGGAAGTGGCATGGAATTGATTGATGTGCCTTATGCAGAAGCCAAAGGTATAAACTGTGTAAGCAGCCCGGAAGGAAACCGTAATGCGGTTGCCGAACATGCATTGGGAATGCTGCTCAATCTTCAAAATAAAATAAGCAGCAGTTTTGAGGAAGTTAAAAAAGGGTTATGGTTACGGGATCAAAACAGGGGAACAGAATTGAAAGGGAAAACAGTGGGTATTATTGGGTATGGAAATACGGGCAGCTGTTTTGCCCGCTTATTATCTTCTTTCGATGTAACGGTACTTGCTTATGATAATGCCAAATATGGATTTGGTGAAGGGTATGTAAAAGAAGCAAACCTCGAACAGATCTGCCGGTATGCAGATGTTATCAGTTTTCATGTGCCGCTAACAAATGAAACTAAACACATGGCTGATGAAACCTTCTTTAATAACTTAAAACAAAAGCCATTTATACTCAATACTTCCCGGGGAGAGATTATTAAAACATCAGCTTTAATAAATGCGCTGCAAAGCGGTATTATTGCAGGCGCCGCATTGGATGTACTGGAAAATGAGAATTTACAGAACTTTACGGATCTGCAAAAGCAGGAAATGAGATTACTTACCAGCAACCCTAATGTGCTAATAACCCCACATATAGCTGGCTATTCCGCTGAGGCCTTTTACAAAATGAGTGCGGTAATCATAGAAAAGCTGGAAATTTAAAATTTTTACTACTTTTGTAATACATGCAACGCCTTAGGCTATCTGAGGCGTTGTATTTTTTTTATTTGTTTAAACTGAATTTTATGAATGCAACCAATTATGTTACAGCAGAAACTTTTGAAAGATTAAAGGAGGAGTTGCAGCACATGAAAGGTATTGATAGGCCTGCTGCAAGTAATGCTATTGCTGAAGCAAGGGAAAAGGGAGACCTGAAAGAGAACGCAGAATATGATGCCGCCAAAGAAGCACAGGGAATGCTTGAGGCAAAAATAAAGCACCTTGAAGGGGTTATTGCAAATGCCCGTATTTTAGATGAAAGTAATATTGATACCAGCAAGGTTTCAATTCTTACAAGAGTTACACTCACCAACCAGAATACTAAAAAGCAGGTAACGTATAAAATTGTATCCGAAAATGAGGCTAACCTTAAAGAAGGGAAGATATCAGTTACTTCCCCGATAGGACATAGCCTTTTGGGAAAAGTTATTGGTGATCTGGTTGAAGTACAGGTGCCTGCAGGTGTGCTTAAGTTCAAAGTTGATAAGATAGAACTGTAAATATTTTTTTTATTTTAACCCATCACCTAATTGGCTGATGGGTTTTTTTGTGCCGTATCTTTATCAAAATATATTTTATGTCAGTTTTTACAAAGATCATCAACGGGGAAATATCCTGCAACAAAATTGCAGAGAGTGAGAAGTTCATTGCTTTTTTAGACATAGAACCGCTGGTAACAGGCCATGTACTGGTAGTGCCCAAGATAGAGGTAAACAAAATATTTGATGTGCCTGATAGTTACCTGGCTGAAATGCTTGTGTTTGCTAAACCCATAGCGCATGCTATTGAAAAAGCATATAATTGTAAAAGATGCGGTATCAGTGTTATCGGCCTGGAAGTTCCGCATGCACATATGCATTTGATTCCAATTAATTCTGCTCATGACCTGAACTTTACCAGGGCGAAACTAAATCCTACAGTTGAAGAGTTGAAGGGTGCGCAGGAAAAGATACTTGCACATTTATGACCTTATTGAACCTGCAGCCTGAAACCCACGCCATGAATGGTTTCGAGTATTATAGAAGGATCGGCCTTAAAATGCTTGCGTAGCTTGGTAATGAAGACATCCATGCTGCGCCCTAAAAAATAATCATCCTTGCCCCATACGTTGAGCAGCACTTCTTCTCTTTTTAAAACCTTATTCTCATGCTGGGCAAAAAAACGAAGCAGGTCCGATTCTTTTTGAGTGAGGGTAATGACTTCTTTGCCGTTGTATATTTTTAATTCATTAACCACGAATTTTAATTTACCCAACTGGTAAACTTCTTCCGTATCTGCCTGTAATTTTTTTGTGCGCCGTAAAAAAACCTCCATCCTTAAAATTAGTTCTTCAATACTGAACGGTTTGATGATATAATCATCTGCACCCGATTGAAAACCCTTTACCTTATCTTCCTGTAAACTTTTTGCTGTTAAAAAAATGATGGGTACCACATCACTTAGCTGCCTTATTTTTTTTGCTAAAGAAAATCCATCCCGTACAGGCATATTAACATCAAGCAGGCAGATATCAAATTCTTTTTTTTGAAACTGCTGCCAGGCAATTTCCCCATCGGGGCAATGCATTACATCAAAGCCAATTTCCTGTAATGAGTCTTTAATTACAAAGCCAAGAGAAAGATCATCTTCGGCCAGTAATACTTTTCCTTTTAACATATGATCAGTTTAACTACGGGGCAATTTAATCGTAAAAGTGCTTCCTTTTCCAGGTTCGCTCAATACTTCAATTTTGCCGTTGTGCGTATCAATTACTTTTTTTACAAAATTTAAACCTAGGCCAAACCCTTTACTGGTATGCAACTCTCCATCGGTGATCCTGAAAAAACGGTCAAATATTTTCTTCTGATGTTCAGTTGCAATACCTATGCCATTGTCTTTTACAGCAATGTAAAAATAATTGCCCTCCGATTCTGTGCGGATAAGTATTTCGGGTGTATGGGCATATTTAATTGCATTTTCAATAAGGTTTACAAAGCATAATCTTAAATAAGGTTTATCAGCATTTATTTGAGCGTCGCTGCCCGAAAACTGTGTTTTTACAACTGCATTCTTTTGTTCGATCAATGGCTGAAGATCATTAATTGATTCTTTGAGTAATAGATTAACATCAAATTTTTCTTTTTCCAGTGGCAGCCTCGTTCTGTCAGTATAGGCAATTTCTAAAAGCCTTTGCACCTGCGATTGAAGATGGGATGTTTGCTCATTGATGATACCTGCATAATTGTTCAGCTTATCAGGTTTTTCAATGATGTTCTTTTGCTGTAATACCTCTGCAGCAATTTTTATTACTGCAAGCGGTGTTTTAAACTCATGCGTAAAATTATTTACAAAATCCTTTTGGGTTTCATTAAAGAATTTTTGCCTGTACAGGTAAAAGATGCTGAATCCGAAACCGATCAAAACCAGTAATAAGAAACCGCTGGAAGCTATCCAGAACATCATTTGGTTCATGATGTATTGACCCCTGTGGGGGAAATGCAGGGCAATATATGGATATTCCTTTTCGTAAATCTTAAGCTCTTTTTCCTTCTCCGATGGAAAATAAGAATCGGGAAGGTCAATGTATTGTTCAGCAGTATATTTTTTTTGAGCAGTATCATAAATGGCAGCCCGGCAGTCGGTATACACATCAAAATCTGTAAGTTCTCCTTTTATATTTACCCATAGCTGCTCAAGATTGGGGCTGCAATCAATTTTAAAGAGATACACATCCGGATTTATATTCTCTATTACTTTTTGCACGTTATCCGATACATCATTTACCAGTTCCATATCGGTATACAAACTGCGGATGCTTTTTGAAACATTGATATTGAATTGCTTTTCTTCGTACAAATAAACCTTTTGTAACCATACCAGTTGTATGGCCACAATGATAGTGATCAGTACTGTACTGGTCAATATCACCAACCTCAATGTTTTTGAGCGAATTACCATCTTCTGTTTACTTTAATAAAAGATGAAATTAAACTGCTGTAGTTTAAGTTTTGTTAATACCAGGTTAAGCAAAGCTGTGATTATTTCTGCACTTTAATCTTTCCCGGATTCTTTGCCATGAAATCTTTCCAATCAGTAACTTTTTTGCCAGTCCCGGGTATTGTTGTCTTTTGTTGAAAATAATGACATACAGCTACTGCCAATGCATCAGTAGCATCATAATGTTTTGGATCTTCTGTAAAGGCCAGTATTTGCTGAAGCATTTTCATTACCTGTTCTTTGGCTGCATTGCCATTGCCTGTAACAGATTGTTTCACTTTTTTGGGTGAGTACTCGGTAACGTCCAACCCATGACGCATGGCCGCTGCAATGGCAACTCCCTGGGCCCTTCCCAGTTTCAGCATACTTTGTACGTTCTTGCCAAAAAAAGGAGCTTCAATAGCAAAAGTATCGGGCTGGTATTTAGTGATAAGCCCACTCACTGTATTAAAGATCAGCTGTAGCTTTTGATACCCGTCTTTTATTTTACCGGGTTGTAATACCCCCATTTCAAGTAGGGATATTTTGTTGCCATCAACTTTTACCAATCCATAACCCATAATGATCGTCCCCGGATCGATCCCCAAAATAATATTTGTTTTTTTTTGCAAAGGCTTTAATTTTTTCAACCTTGATAATTGAACTAACATTGTGTATTGAACAAAAGTATCAAAATATTAATCAAATGGATTGTTGGGCCATTATTGGCTGCGTGGTTATTTTACTCACTGTATCAACAGGTAAAGGCCCAGCCAGATATTGAGGCCTCTCTTGCATTGATAAAAGTCATGCCTTTTGGTGCTGCAGCCTGGAAATTCTGGCTGGTCATTTTATTTGTTTTTATAAACTGGGGAATGGAGGCCAGGAAATGGCAATTGCTTATGAAAGCTGTTCAACCTATGAGTTTTATAACAGCTTATAAATCGGTTTTATGTGGTGTAACGCTCTCTTTAAATACACCAAACCGTATTGGTGAATATGCTGGCCGCATCCTTTTTGTGAATGAGGGTAACAGGTTAAAAGCAGTAACACTTTCTATGGCAGGTGGTATGGCCCAGTTGATCATAACCATGTTTATGGGTAGCCTGGGCCTGGCGTATTTTTTATTTACGATGGGTGAAACGGAAACTTTTATGAACCTGCCTGTATTCTGGGTAAAAATATTTTTTTACAGCAGTATTGTATGTACAATGATCTTTATTTTTTTCTTTTTTAGGTTGAACTGGTTAGTAAGGTTAATGGAAAAGCTCCCTTATTCAGACAGGTTTTCAAAATACATTAACGTTTTGGAAACGTTTGATGCGAAAATTTTGTTAAGACTACTATCTATATCCTTCTTCCGGTATGTAATTTTCGTTTTCCAATACATCTTTATACTGCAATTACTGCATGTAGAGCAAAATCTGTGGACAGGTTTTTGGATAGTAACTCTAATGTTCTGGATATTGACGATCATTCCGTCAATTGCAATTGCAGAGCTGGGCATAAGGGGCACTGTTGCAAAAGCATTGTTTGCTTACAGCAGTAATACAATCGGGATACTAACCGCAACTTTCGGTATATGGTTTATAAACCTTTTTATACCGGCATTAATCGGGAGTTTATTAATTTTAGGAATCAAAATAAAAAAGAAAAATGATCAGTTACTTTAGAACAGTTTTATTAGTTACAGGGATAAGCTGCTTAAGCTTTACATCAGATGATACCTGTAAAACACGGAATACTGCCTTTAAAGCAACAGAGGAAGTTAAGATGAAAGTGTTTTACAGCACTATGGGCATGTATGTTGGTGCCGGCGAAGCCGTGTTTAGTTCTACCCTGGAAAGATTTAATGGTAAACCTGTTTATCATTTTATTGGAACAGGTACAACCTATTCATTCTTTGATAATTTTTTTAAGGTGAGGGATAAATACGAAAGCTATGTAGATACTGCCACTATGCTTCCTTATAAATTTGTACGAAATGTTGATGAGGGAGGTTACAAAAAATACAATAATGTAACTTTTAATCAAAGTGCCAATACTGCAGTAAGTACCAATGGGGTATTTAAAGTTACAGATTGTATACAGGATGTGGTAAGTGCTGTTTATTATGCCAGGAATATCAATTTTGATAAGTATAAAGTGAATGATAAAATACCTTTTGATATGTTTTTAGATGACGAGATTTTTCATTTATACATACGTTATATGGGTAAAGAAAAAATTAAAACCCGCTATGGTAAATTCAATGCAATAAAAATTAAACCCCTGCTTGTAAAAGGAACCATTTTTGAAGGTGGTGAAAAAATGACAGCGTGGCTGAGCGATGACCCTAATCATTTATTGCTTAGAGTGGAAAGCCCTATAGCCGTTGGAAGCATTAAAGTTGATATGATGAGTTATAAAAATCTCCGTCACCCGCTAACTTCTTTCATCAGTGTAAGGTAGCTTAAGTTGTCTGGCCACTATAGGTCATTCAATTTAAAAGTGTCATTAACCTTAACACCCTTCTCAGTCATTTGCAGGCTACAGCATTCTATCAATGGATCATGCTCAAAAAATAAAATATAATCGTTTTGTTGTGCTTCAGCAAGAAATGATTTCTTTTCATTTAATGTAGTCAAAGGAAACATATCGTATGCCATAACATATGGTAATGGTATATGTGCGGCAGATGGCAAGAGGTCGGCCATGAAGACAACTGTTCTTCCTTTATAATTTATTTTAGGTAACATCATAGCATCAGTATGGCCGCAAACAGTAAAAAAGGAAAGGTTAGCTATGAGTTGTGAATCGTGAGTCGTGAGTTGTGAGTTGTGAGTCGTGAGAGAAAAGCGTTCTGCTGTACCAGTACTCACATCTGACGACTCCTGACTCACGTTAAAAAATTTAAGTTGCCCGCTTTCCTGTATTGGCAAAATATTTTCTTTTAAAAAGCTTGCTTTTTCTCTGGCATTAGGTTCTGTAGCCCATTTCCAGTGGTTTTCGTTACTCCAGTAGGTTGCGTTTTTAAATGCAGGTACCAGCTTGTCAGGTTCTCTAACAATACTTCCCCCACAGTGATCAAAATGCAGGTGCGTTAAAAAGACATCCGTAATATCATCCCTGCTAAAACCATGTTTTGCCAATGATTTGTCAAGGGTATCATCACCATGCAAATAATAATGCCCGAAAAATTTAGCATCCTGTTTATTGCCCATGCCGTTATCCACTAAAATCAATTTACCTTCGTCTTCAATCAATAAACAACGCAATGCCCAGCTGCACATATTATTATCATCGGCAGGGTTAAGTTTGTTCCACATACTTTTGGGGACCACGCCAAACATGGCTCCCCCATCCAATTTAAAATAGCCTGTGTTGATGGTATATAAATTCATATCAATTTTAATTGTGAGATTTTTTATAAGCGCTCAATGCATAAAACAAAAATACCAATCCCAATGCAAAAAATACTATAAGGGCAAGTACCGAATTTCGCATGCTGCCGGTAAGTTCTTCAATATATCCAAAAGAAGAAAGCCCGATAACGATGGCTATTTTTTCAGTTACATCATAAAAACTGAAAAAAGAAGCAGTATCTTTTGTAACCGGCATTAATTTAGAATAGGTTGACCGGCTTAAGGATTGTATTCCTCCCATTACCAGACCTACTGCCACAGCTAATGCATAAAAATGATATTCTGTTTGCATCATATAACCTGCTACACAAATGAATATCCAGAATATTACAACACCGATCAATACCGGAAGATTACCAAACCTGCCTGATAACCTCGATATTATAAACGCCCCGATTATAGCTACTAACTGGATTGTGACAACCGCAAGTATCAGGTTAGTTGATGGCAGGTTCAATACCTTGCTGCCGAAATTGGTGGCAGCAAGCATCACCGTTTGCACTCCCATATTATAAAAAAAACAGGCTGCTAAAAAGCGTTTTAAAACCGGAAGCCTTATCAATTGGTTAAAAACCTTTTTTAATTCTAAAAATCCGCCGGTGAAAACATTCTTATTTTCTCCGTTTGCAACAGCAGTACCTGGCGGTAATCTCCTGAATGGTATTTGTGCAAAGCCAAACCACCATATACCAACTAATAAAAAAGTAAGCCTTACCGCATCCCCTTCATTCTTTAAGAAGGGAATTTTGTCCCAGAATACTACCAATCCAAATCCAACAAGCTGCATGATAACACTGCCAACGTATCCAAAAGAAAATCCCCTGGCACTTATGCGGTCACGGTCTTTTTCTGATGCGATCTCCGGGAGGTATGAATTATAAAATACCAGGCTGCCATAAAAACCATAAGCAGCTATCATCATAAAAATAACACCAATCGAAAAGTGGTCCTTATCAAAAAAATACAGACAACTACAGGCAAGAGCGCCAACAAAACAGAAAACCTGCATGAAGCGTTTTTTGCTCCCTTTATAATCGGCAATAGAAGAAAGAATGGGTAAGGTGAAAGCAACCAGTAAATAGGCTGCGGCAAGGGCATAATTATAAAGCGCTGTGTTTACAAATGAGCGTCCTAAAAAAGTTACCGTGCCATTGAAGGGTTCTGCTTTGGATATCTCAGTAAAATATATAGGGAAGAATGTAGTAGTGATAACCAGGTTGTAAACTGAATTGGCCCAGTCGTACATGGCCCACCCATTAATTACTTTTTTTGAAGCAGTCTGCATGTATATTTATTAAGGATAGTTGAAAATAGTAAATAACCTGCTATAAACTACAAAAAAGAACCCCTGCTTTGCAGCAGGGGCACCGGGACTTATGTATAAGCAGTTAGTAATGGCCTATTCAGTAGCTTCCGAAACAGGCTTTGCAAATCCCAGGTTTTTAAAGGGCTCTAATTTATTATTGGTGAGTTGAATGGTAACAGGTGCTTTGTTAAAAACGCTTTCAGAAATATAACCTCCGAACAATAAAAAATTATTTTCATAGCCGGGTGTAATTTTTGTTTCATTTACCACAAAATTAAGGTTAAAGGTGTCTTTAACTTTTACGAGTTGTACAGTAGAAGTTATACTATCCTGGAAATACTGTTGTGCTTTTAAATACTGAGCTAATTTTTTTGCAAGCGCTTCATCAACACCTTCGCCTTTGTAATACACGTTGTGTTTATCATCTAATTTATACTCCTTTCCATAATTACCTGTGCAGGCTGTGATGCTTATTGCAATGACGAAGATGAACAGAAGTGAGTTGATCAATTTCATGACTGTTGGTTTGGTTAAGAATGCATAATTACTTAAAAAATACAAAACACAATATACCCTGCTTTGGGTATATTATGGTTTTATATAACCGGTATATATTAATATGAGTAATGCAATGCCTACAACAATCCGGTAATAGCCCCATATTTTAAAGCCATGCTTTTTTAAAAAGCCTATAAAAAATTTAATGGCCAATAAGGCTACAACAAATGCCACTGCATTGCCTATTGCCAATTGCTTTATTTCGTTTGATGAAAAGCCTCCGTAATCCTGGTAATACTTTAAAAGTTTATAGCCGGTTGCTGCCAGCATGGTAGGTACGGCTAAAAAGAAGGAGAATTCTGCGGCTGCATTACGTGTTAGTTTCTGTTGCATACCGCCGATGATAGAAGCAGCACTGCGGCTTACGCCCGGTATCATGGCAATACATTGCCAGATGCCGATCATGATAGCTTTAAAAAAAGAAACATCTTCTTCTTTATCTATTTCAGGCTTTTTAAAAAGATTATCAATGAACAATAAAATAATACCACCCGCTAAAAGTGATATGGCCACAGTTGTTGAACTCTCAAGCAGGGCATCTATCTTATTTGAAAATAAAAAACCAAGTATCAGCGCCGGGATAACACCTACGGCAATTTTTGCATAGAATTTCCAGTTTTTAAAATCAACAAATTTTTTCCAGTATAAAACTACTACGGCTAAAATAGCACCCAGCTGAATGGCTATGGTAAACAACTTGCTAAAATCATTTTCTTCAATGTTGAGTATCTTCTCAGTAATGATCATATGTCCTGTTGACGAAACAGGTATGAATTCTGTCAATCCTTCCACAATGCTGATGATGATGCTCTGTATGGTATTCATAAACAATTTGAAGATTTGGTAATTAGATGATTTGAAAATGAAAAACCGATTTGCAAATCTGAATCAATCTTCAAATCTCCAAATCGGTAAATTTCCAAATTAGTTATATTTAATTGGTCTTCGACTTTTTCATTATGGCAAAGATCTCGATAATAAAACCGGCAATGATGAGAATGGGAGCAACGGTGATACGTATCGGGCTATATACCTCATCTGCATTAAAAATCTTTGGGTCGCTGCTTTTACCACCTGCCATTAAAAAAAAGCCCAATGCCAGTACACCGAGGCCGATCAGCATCCACATATAATTTTCTTTACCAAACAAGGGAGTGCTGGCTGTAGTTGTTTTTGCTTGTTTTGTTAGTTTGCTCATTTAAATTTTAATTGAAGCTGCAAATTAATATAAATCATCCAATTTCATACGCAGGTATTTAATTACCGAGCGATGGGTGCTGAATAAGGAAATACTGATACCTAATACAATGATCAATAAAAATAGCAGGATCATACTGGTATTGTCACGTAATTCTTCAAAACCCGGAATAAAAGATTCTAGCAATAATACCGAAAAATATACTGCAACAATGGCAATGCCCGAGGAAATCAACCCGTTGATGATGGCCCTTATATTTATAGGCTTGGCAATGAACCACCTGGTAGCCCCAACCATCTGCATGGTTTTTATTAAGAAACGATTGCTATACATGGCCAGCCGGATAGTATTATCAATTGAAAAAACCACCAATATTGTGAGCAGTATTGCTGCAAACAAGAAGATATAAGCACCCGTTTTTACATATTTACTTACCTGGCTGATTGTTTCGGTTGGAAAATCTACATCATTGATTATGGTTGGATATCGGGATATTAAATCCATCGACAGGGCATCAAGGCTGTCTTTTTGTACATAATCGGCTTTTATATAAAAATCAATACTTTCAGGTAAAGGATTTTCATCAAGGAATTTTTTCCAGGTGGTATCATTGTCTTTATTCCATTTTTGAATGGCCATTTCTTTGGTTACGTATTGTACGTCTTTGGCATAGGGAATGGCTGTGATATAAGTTTGCAGGCTGTCGACCTTCTTCTTTTGTGCATTGAGATTGAGCCATACATGCACCTGTATGTTTTCCTTTACATAATCACCGGTTTTACGAAGATTTAAAAAGAACCAGCCAACGATACCGAATAAGAATAAAACAAGTGATACGCCGATAATGGCATATGCATATGTTGGTTTACCCCGTTTGCTGCTTGCTTTTCCAAATTGAGCCATAATTTATAATTGATTGGAGTTAGTACAATTTACTTTTCAAGTGGGGCAAAAATAAAGGATTTTACCTGCTTTGCCGTATTTTTGCTGTCTTCAAAACGATTGCCTGTCTCATTTATTTTTGTAAATGTATAAGATGATTGGTGATGGAGGATTAAATAACTTTTCCTTCACAATTATAAGCCGTGGTTTGTTTGGGAAATAAAGAATGCAGATCAAAATTTAAATATTCAATCTGAAATATTAAATACAAAATGGAATACGATTTTAAAGAGATTGAAAAGCGCAGGCAGGAAGAATGGAAAAAGAATGGCACTTATAAAGTAAGCAATGAATCTGCAAAGCCAAAGTTTTATGTATTGGATATGTTTCCTTATCCAAGTGGTGCCGGTTTACATGTGGGCCACCCGCTTGGCTATATAGCCAGCGATATTTACAGCCGGTACAAAAGATTAAAGGGCTTTAATGTTTTGCATCCCATGGGCTTTGATAGTTTTGGCTTACCGGCCGAGCAGTATGCTTTGGAAACAGGCCAGCACCCGGCAGCTACTACAGAAAAAAATATAGCAACCTTTAAATCACAATTAGATAAAATTGGATTCTGTTATGATTGGGACAGGGAGGTAAGAACCAGCGATCCCCAATTTTATAAATGGACGCAATGGATCTTTTTACAACTCTTCAACTCTTATTTCTGCAACACAGCAAAAAAAGCACGGTCAATTGCTGACCTTATCAAAAAATTTGAAATAAAAGGGTCTAAACATTTTACAGCAGAACAATGGAATGCTTATTCCAAAAAAGAGCAGGAGGATATTTTGATGAACCGCCGGCTTGCTTTCAGCAAGTATGGTGAAGTGAACTGGTGTGAGGCATTGGGAACAGTGCTGGCCAATGAAGAAGTGGTGAATGGCGTAAGTGAACGTGGCGGCCACCCGGTGGAGAAAAAGAAAATGCGCCAGTGGTACCTGCGTATCACATCCTATGCCGACAGGCTGCTGGAAGGCCTGGAAACCGTAGAGTTCAGCGATAGCATGAAGGAAATGCAGAAGAACTGGATAGGTAAGAGTGAAGGTGCGGAAATGGAATTCGACCTCACCCCCGGCCCCTCTCCTTCAGGAGAGGGGAGGAAGGCTCCGAAATTGAGAGTGTACACCACAAGACCTGATACGGTTTTTGGGGTAGACTTTATGGTGCTGGCGCCGGAGCATGAACTGGTTGCTCAAATAACTTCTGCAGATCAAAAAGAAGAAATAGAAAAATACCTGGACTATGTAAAAAGCCGCAGCGAAAGGGAACGGCTGGCCGAAGCAAAGACCATCACCGGTTGTTTTACCGGTGCCTATGTCATCAATCCTTTTGATGAAAGAGAGATTCCTATCTGGATTGCAGAATATGTTTTAGCAGGATATGGTACCGGTGCTATCATGGCGGTGCCCTGCGGCGATCAGCGTGATTTTGCTTTTGCAAAACATTTTAATATTCCCATCACCAATATCATCGGCAAACATTTTAATGGCGAAGAAGCCAACCCAACCAAAGATGCCATATTAGAGAATTCCGGTTTTTTAAATGGCCTGTTGATGAAAGATGCGATAACTGTTGCCATCAATAAAATTGAAGAGCTGGGAATTGGCAAACGCAAAGTGAATTACCGCATGCGGGATGCAGGCTTCAGCCGCCAGCGATATTGGGGAGAACCTTTTCCCATAATATGGAGCGATGGTATTGCTATTCCATTGGATGCTGAAGAGCTGCCATTGGAACTGCCGCATGTAGATACTTATGGGCCAGGGCCGGAGGGTGAAGGGCCGCTGGCAAATTTAAAAGATTGGGTTGACCTCACCCCTAACCCCTCTCCAAAGGAGAGGGGGACGCAAGGCCCTGATGCAAATAAAACTCCCGGCTATATTAACAGTTCTGTTGAAGAATGGAAAAAGACAATTGCATTTGCAAAGCAAAACCGAAAAGAGGCTACTGTTGAAGAAGATATCATCTGGCAGGAATTTAGAAATAGAAAGGTTGCCGATCATAAATTCAGAAGGCAACACCCCGTTGCCGGTTACATACCCGATTTTGTTTGCCTGGAGAAAAAATTAATTGTAGAAATTGACGGTGAATATCATAATGAAGAGGAACAGAAAATATTTGATAGTGCAAGAGAGAACTGGCTTAAAGAGGAAGGCTTTACCATGATAAGATTTACCAACAATGAAGTAAACAATTCTTTAAGTTCAGTTTTAAAAAATATTGAGCAGGCTCTCTTTAATATAGAAACTGTTACACAAGAAGCAGGGTCAAACTCCCCTCTCCCTGGGAGAGGGGCTGGGGGTGAGGTTAAACGGGAAACCAGCACCATGCCGGGTTATGCCGGCAGCAGTTGGTATTTCCTGCGCTACATGGATCCTCACAACAAGCAAACATTTTGCGATAGAAAAGCCAGTGATTACTGGAACCAGGTTGACCTGTACATTGGCGGTACCGAGCATGCCGTTGGGCATTTATTGTACAGCCGCATGTGGACAAAAGTTTTGTATGACCTTGGTTTGATAGGTTTTGATGAGCCGTTTAAGAAGTTGTTGAACCAGGGGATGATAACTTCACATTCTTATTTTGTTGATTATTTTATGGCAGTTGAGAAAGAAACCACAACTCTTTCTTCAGATGAACTATCAGAGGCTTATAATCAAGGTAAATTAAAGGTTGCAAGTAAGAATACAGAATGGTTTTTTGGGAATTTTCTTGATGCGAAAGAAAAAGGAGAAATTGAAAGAGAAGGCAAATATTTTCTTCCTTGGTATACTCAAGGTGATAAAATAAGACTCCCATATATTATTAGTTATGTCGATGAAAAACAAGAAATTTCTAAAGAAAAATTTATTGATTGGTATAATGCGCACGGATCAACAACTCCTTTTGGTTTAGCTGACATAAATTTCACACCTCGAATGTCGAAAACAGGTAATATTGAGTATTATCTAAGATTGATAGAGGTGTCAGAAAAAATGTCCAAATCCAAATACAACACTGTCAACCCGGATGATCTTTGTGAAAAATACGGCGCCGATACCTTCCGCATGTATGAAATGTTCCT
>JBBSJI010000043.1:0-24280 GCA_038257425.1 Chitinophagales bacterium | reverse complement strand
TTTATCCACAACGTAAAACTGCACGTAGAAGTACTGACTGCGGTTTCAAAATAAAAATTTACATTGTATTTCTAACTTAATCACATCACCAAATCATTTTTTATGCTGAAAAAAATTACATCGTTAACACTATTATTGTTAACCTTATCTGTTTTTGTTTTTGCACAGGTAGGTGAACAGAAGGAAGAAGCCAAGGGCATATCAGCCCGGCTTGAACATGAAATTAATATGACCAAAGATCCGGCCCTGGGTTATGTACCCAAGGGGCGTTTGTTTGAAGCTTACAGCATCAGGCAGGAACGTATCCAGAACAGGAACAGCCTGGCACCCACATTTACCTGGACAGAACGAGGTCCATACAGTGATGTTACCGGGCCAAGTAATGGCAACACCAGGCCTGGCAATGGTGTTACATCCGGCAGGATGAGAGCAATCTGGGAAGACCTGGGTGATGCTACCGGAAAAACTGTATGGGTTGGCGGTATTGACGGAGGCATTTGGAAAACAAATGATATAACTGCCACACCGGCAACCTGGACACCCATCAATGATTTTTTAGGCAATCTTTCTATAGCAAGTATTTGCCAGGATCCAACTGATTTTAATATCATGTATTTTGGTACCGGCGAAAAAGCCATCAATGCTGATGCAGTGAGGGGAGCAGGGTTATGGCGCAGTACAGATCATGGTGTAACGTGGACATTAATGCCTGGTACTGCCAGTTTCTGGAATGTAAGTAAAGTGGTTTGTGATGCAGCAGGTAATTTATATGTAGGCTGTAATTCAATTTCAAATACAGCAGGTTTACAACGTTATACTAAATCTACAGGCACCTGGACAAACATTACACCATCGGGTCTTGCTGCGAGGATACCCGATATTGAATTAAGCAGTACGGGCAGGCTTCACGTGGTTTGCGGTTATTATAATACTGCGGCAGCCAGCGCTGGATACCGTTATACTGATAATCCGGCATCGGTAACTTCAGCAAGTTGGACCTCACCTGCTGTTTCATTCAGTCCGGTTCAATATAATGTTGATCTTGCCAGTAATGGTAATACTTTATATGCATTACCATCTTCCTCAGCATGGAATGTAACAACCATGTATAAATCTACCAATGGTGGAGCCAATTGGGCTGCTACGGGTGCAACTCCTGCTTTTACCAGCGGGCAGGCCTGGTATTGTATGGCAGTTGCGGTTGATCCCAACAATGCAAACAATGTTATTGTGGGAAGCCTTGATTGTTATAAAACAACAAATGGTGGTACATCCTGGACAAAGATCTCGGAATGGGTTGGCACTGCAGGGCAGTATGTACATGCCGATCAACAGGTAATGACCTGGCGAAGTAATAACCAGGTATTGATTGGATCTGATGGCGGTATACATTATTCAGCAAATGGCGGAACAACCATTGTTGATAAGAATATTGGGTTGAGAATAAAGCAATTTTATTCAGTAGCGTTTCATCCAACATCATTAAATTATTTTTTAGCAGGCGCACAGGATAACGGGACACACCAATTGAACGGTGCCGGTTTAACAACCTCGGTAGAAGTTACGGGCGGTGATGGTGCCTGGGTACAGATAGACCAGAACCAACCGCAATACCAATGGGGTGCGTATGTTTATAATCAATACCGCAGGAGTACCAACAGCGGCTCTTCATGGACCTCTGTAAATTATTCCAGCTCAGCAGGGCGGTTTATCAACCCAACAGATTATGACGATGTAAATAATATTATGTATTGCAGTGGTGTTGCCAATGCATTCGTAAGATGGAGTAATCCGCAAACGGGGAGCACTTTTACCTCTGTTTCCATGACGGGCCTTGGCACGGGAACTGTGTCAGCAATAAAAGTTTCTCCCTTCACCAACAACACCGTTTATTTTGGCGGAGGCAAAAGCGGGGTGTTGCCAACTTTGATAAAAGCAACCAATGCAAATGCAACACCAACCTTTACCAATATCATCAGCGCAGCCATGCAGGTATCGGGTGCCAATATTTCCAGTATTGAATTTGGCACAACTGAAAATAATATCATTGTTTCCATTTCAAACTATGGGGTAAGTAATGTGTGGGTAACCAATAACGGCGGAACAAGCTGGACGGCCATTGACGGTGACCTGCCTGATATGCCGGTACGCTGGGCGCTGTTCTATCCGGGCAGCAATACAAAAGCGATCATTGCAACAGAAACAGGTGTATGGCAAACAGATCTTATCAACGGTTCCTCAACTTTATGGGGCCCCGAAACAGGATTCCCCAATGTAAGGACCGATATGCTGCAATACCGCAGCAGCGATGGTATGCTGGCAGCTGCAACACATGGCAGGGGAATTTTCACCACTATTGTTGGTGCGGCTCCACCTACCTGTGGTACAGTTAGCGGCTTAGCTTCATCTGCAATAACTTCAAGCAGTGCAACAGTTAGCTGGACTGCTTTAAGCGGTGCCAATAACTATGATGTAGATTATAAATTAAATTCATCAGGCACCTGGATAAATGCGGTTACCGCAACAACTTCAACTTCAAGAAATATAACCGGCTTAACTGCTTCTTCCCTGTACGACTGGAGAGTAAGGGCAAATTGCACCGGCGCAACAGGAGCCTATGCACAGGCACAGTTTACAACTACGGCTCCACCTGCCTGTGGTACGGTAACCGGTTTGGCATCTTCAGCAATTACATCAAGCAGTGCAACTGTAAGCTGGAGCGCTTTGAGTGGTGCCAATAATTATGATGTGGATTACAAACTGAATTCATCCGGAACCTGGATCAATTCCATAACAGGAACTACATCAACATCTAGAAATATCACGGGCTTATCTGCATCTTCATTATACGACTGGAGGGTAAGGGCAAATTGTACCGGTTCAACAGGTGCTTATGCACAGGCACAGTTTACAACTGCTGCGGTTACGACATGTCCCGGCCCATTGGATGTTTCAACCAATGGAACATATACTGGGGGAGCTACTATTCCTTTTAATACAGATGCAAAAGGATTGATAAGCCCAACTGGTGATCTTGACTGGTATAAATTTGTGATAACAACCGGTGGTACGGCAACTATTACACTTTCCACCCTGCCATTTGATTATGACGTTAAACTTTTCAGCAGCAATGGTACTACCCAACTGGCAATTTCACAAAACGGAGGTACCACATCTGAAACCATAAGCCGTACTTACACTGCAGGTACATATTATATACAGGTATATGGATATAATGGTGCCAACAGTGCAACCAATTGTTATACTTTAAGAGTGGCATTGGGCACTGCAACCATTGCCAACCCCGTGGGCATTGAGCAGGCCGATAAGATAACAATGAACCTTTCTCCAAACCCGGCGCAGAGTAATTTAAAAGTTACCGTGAATGGATTTGATAAGCAGAAAGTATTTGAGGTATTTAATGCAAACGGAACAAGAGTGATGACTCAAAAAAGTTTTCAAAATGTTTCAACATTAGATATCAGGAATTTAAGCAATGGCATTTATTACCTTAAGGTTACTGCTGCGGATGGCACAGTCATCAGTCAGGACAGGTTTGTAAAGAATTAAATTTAGCTTAATAAAAAAAGATTCGCCTTGTAAATAGGCGGATCTTTTTTATGCATTTATCTTAGATCTTTTAAGCAGCATTGTAAGAATTCGTGGAATTGTTGCCCGGTCATCATCATCAAAATATTCATTGATATCCATGATATCCAAACCATAATTTTTTTGCAGCCTCCACAAAATCTGAAAGATGATGATTGAAACAATTTACAACCTGTTCGCCTGCTTCGGTTGCAAACCTTGCTTTGCTGCCGCTGTATTGTTTAAATGGGTGTAATTCCCCAATATAAACATACCCGCCGGGTTTAAGTAGTTTTGAGGCTTGTTTAAAAACAGGATCAAGGTCCTCAATATGCTCAAGTACCAGGCTGAAACTTACAAGCCCATATTTTTTATTTGCAAAATCCCATTCCTGTAAAATATCGGCCTGTATAAAATTTACTTTCTCTGAGCTTATCTTTTCCTTTGCCTTAGCAAGCATCTCTGCAGAGAGATCCACAGCGGTGATATGTTTAGCCTTGCCCATCAGCCAGGCTGTATTCTTACCGGTTCCGCATCCGATCTCGAGGCAATCATCAAATTCAATGTTGGCTAATGTTTGCTGCAATGCAATTGCTTCCAGGTCACGTGTCCTGTTGATATTTGTGTCATATTGAGATGACCAGTTATCGTATGCTGATTGGGTGTTCATGAATTATGCGTTAACTGATTTTTTTAACCCCAGATAATATTGCTTTCCTTTTATTTGAAGAGCGCATTAAAAAACAGTTTCATCTCGTTCCACGAGGCCGTATCAGCGGCAGCATTATAAGCGATAGGTATCTTAAATTTTTCTCCCATGGCTGTTGCATCAGGATTGCTGAATGCATGTGTGGCACCCGGGTAACTTTTAAATGTATAAACCGCGGCAATGGAGTCCATTTGTTTTTTAAATGCAGCAACCTCAGTTTCCGGTACGAACTTATCATCCTCACCATGCAGTACAAGTATTTTTGATGTTAACAGATCTTTGTTAGCAGGAGTACCGATCAAACTTCCGTGAAAACTAACAATCCCTTTCAGCCCTTCACCCATACGGGCAATATTGAGCAACACACCTCCACCAAAGCAATAGCCAATGCCGGCCATGTTTGCAGTGTCTACTTCTTTATATTCTTTGAATTTAGCTACTGCCGCATCAAAATTTTTTTTTGCCATAACAGGATCTTTATAAAATGGTTCTGCCAGTTTACCGGCAAGCTCTGGGTTATCGGCTGTGCGGCCATTTCCATACATATCTACTGCCATGGCAATATAACCAAGCCCTGCCAATTCTCTAGCACGCCTTTTGGCATATTCATTTAGCCCCCACCACTCATGTACTACCAATACAGCCGGGCGTTTGCCTTCTATATTTTCGTCATACACAACAAAGCCTCCCATGTTCAGGCTGTCGAGTGTGTAGTTTATATTTACTTCTTTCAATTGAGGAGGTTTTGATTCTGTAGTTTTTTCTTCTTCTTTGTTGTTATTGCACGACCATACAATAAAAGCTGAGCACAATAAGATACTGTAAGTTTTCAAATTTTTCATAATAGTATTTTTTCAGTTAAAACAGCTGGTGTATAAAATGTTCCTTTTAAAATACAAAATATTTACCTGGCTTAGCAAAATCATAGGCAAAATACTATTACTGATTTTTAAACACTCTACAACGTAAGAGTTCCTTCTATCTAATCATCTAAAGTTGTATCTGAACTAAGTAATTTTTTATACAATCAACTATTGTTTTTTTATCTCTTTCAGTTGCTGCCATTTTTGTGCGTTCATGTTATCATCTAAATTAGGGTTGTAATCATTCAGCTTGGTACTGATGTATTCGCCATTGCTGTTCATCCAGTACTGGTTTGCGCCTGCTGCTACTTTATACTGCTGGCCTGTTTCTGTATTCTGCACGTTGGTGCGTTCATACACGCCATCAATAAAGTTCTCCTGGTTCCTGTCGCTGGCTGCATTCCTTTCCCTGTAACCACTCATAATAGCATCATTAATGGCGTTGCTTTTATTTACAAAAGCACGTTGCTGTGCTTCAAAATTGGCCTGGTTCTGTGCCATACGCTGATTATGTGCTGCCCAACTTTGGCCACAACGTTGTGCTTCCTCCCGATTAAATGTCATGATAGGCTCCAGGTTATATCGTGTGTTGGCCAGTGCAAAAATGTATTGCTTTTTTGCTGTTTCAAAATGATCAGCATTGGCTTCAAATAAGGATGTCCTATAATACCATTGTTGCATAGCATCGCTTGTACCTATATTGAGGTGTAGTAACATCAAACAAGGGGTACCATCATTCTTTTTCCAGTCAACTCCAAAGACTGCAACCTCGGAACGGCTGGGCATAGCTTTATACAATTGATCAGAATACCATTTATTAATTCTTGAGATTTCGGGGATCTCGTAAAACTTTACCAGTTCCATGCCCTGGTTCTGTGCCCATGGTACAAAATCCTCCTGTATCAACTGCTCCACGCCCGGCATGCCACGCATTTGCTGACCGGCCATGGCATAGGACTGTTGCAAGCTTTGGTTATAATTATTCATGAACATGCGTGTTGGGAAATCAGTGACCTTTATGCCATTGGGACCCGTAATAGAGGCTCCTATTTTCCATGAAGCCGGAAAAGGCATGATGGCAGCAACCGCTCCGTTTTGGTCTTTAAGTTCTACCATTACTAATTTTTCCCAGAAGCCGTTGCTATTGGAGTTATTTTCTGAAGAGCGCTGTACTACCGTTCCATTGGTGAGGGTATCAGTGGTAGTTACTGATTGTTTATTACTGTTGCTGCCACAGCTTGCTGCTGTAAAAGCAAATGCTGCAAATAATATTTTTACCACCATAGTATAGGTTTTGGTTGTATTGAGTAAATAAATATAAGAAAAATGCCCGGTTCTTTGAACCATCAAACTGAACCAAGTCGAAATTACAAAACACAAAAAAAATCCCATCGTTACAATGGGACTTTAAATATTGGTGAAATTTTCGTTTCATTAATCACATCTCGACTTCGCTCGATGTGTCAGGTATCTTCCTTCGACACTTCGACTTCGCTCAGTGTTAGCTGCTCATTACACATCTGTAGCCTCTCCATAAGCAACTGCTGTGGCTTCTTTCATGCCTTCGCTCATGGTTGGATGGGGGTGTACTGCATTTAATATTTCATGTGCGGTTGTTTCCAGCTTGCGGGCAACAACTGCTTCGGCGATCATTTCAGTTACGTTCATGCCTATCATATGACATCCTAAGAACTCACCATACTTGGCATCATAAATTACTTTTACAAAACCTTCGGTAGCGCCTGCTGCACTTGCTTTACCACTTGCCATAAATGGAAACTTGCCAACCTTCACTTCATAACCTGCATCTTTGGCCGCTTTTTCTGTATATCCAACGCTTGCTATTTCAGGACTGCAGTAAGTACAGCCGGGTATATTATTATAATCCATTGGCTCAGGTTTGTGGCCGCTGATATGTTCTGCTGCATTAATTCCTTCTTTAGCGGCAACATGCGCCAGTGCCTGGCCCGGAGTACAATCACCAATGGCATAAATGCCAGGTACATTGGTCTGCCCGTTTGCATCCACAGTTATCTTTCCTTTATCAGTTTTAATGCCCAGTGCTTCAAGGCCCATATTTTCAATGTTGGCAACAACACCCACAGCGCTTAATAAAATATCTGCTTCTAAAGTTTCTTCACCATTTTGAGTTTTTACTTTTGCCTTAATACCTTCACCACTTATATCAACACTTACGACTTCAGCATTCGTCATAATCGTCATGCCCTGTTTTTTAAATTGCTTTTCCAGTTCCTTGCTGATATCTTCGTCTTCAACCGGTACAAGCCTTGGCATAAATTCCACCATGGTAACTTTTGTTCCGATGCTGTTGTAGAAATAGGCAAACTCGCTGCCTATAGCACCGCTTCCGCAAATGATCATACTCTTTGGCTGGTTTGGTAAAACCATGGCTTCCCTGTACCCGACTATTTTTTTACCATCGATGGGCATACTTGGCAATTCACGTGCTCTGCCACCTGTTGCAAGTATTATATTCTTTGCTTCAAGCACCTGTTTGGTACCATCTGCTGCAGTTACTTCTAATTTATTGGCTGCGATGAGTTTGCCATTGCCCATCACTACATCAATTTTATTCTTCTTCATTAAGAATTGAATACCCTTACTCATTTTATCGGCTACGCCACGACTACGGGTAATAATGCCTCCAAAATTGGTGGATGGATTTTCTACATTGATACCATAACTGGTTGCATGCTTTGCATACTCATATACCTGGGCACTTTTTAATAATGCCTTGGTAGGAATACATCCCCAGTTTAAACAAATACCGCCCAGGCTTTCCCGCTCAACAATTGCCACTTTTTTACCAAGCTGACTGGCCCTTATTGCTGCAGGATAACCACCCGGGCCGCTTCCAAGTACTATTACGTCGTATGCCATTTCTATAAATTATGAGTTATGAATGATGAATTAAGAGTTGCAAATTTAACCTGAAACAGGGGATTAGCCAAAAGCTAATTTTATAATGGAGGGACTCAATTTGAAAAACGTTTTATGTGAAAGGTATGTCAGGCTGAGCTTGTCGAAGCCGGTATAGTACTTTTAACCCGCCTTCGACAAGCTCAAGGCTGACAGCGTTTAAAAAAAACGACACACTGCCTGGTTAATAACTGTTTTATCGTTTTTGGACAGCAGGCTTTAGGATTTCTATGTATTTTTACGCATGCTTAAAAGATCATTATTATTGTTTACGCTGATGGCGTTTGCTATGATTGCAAACAGCCAATCCATTGCCAAATGGAAGATAGAAGATGTGGTAAATTCCTATTCTGCCAAGAATGACACGGTGTACATTGTGAATTTCTGGGCAACCTTTTGCAAACCCTGTAATGAAGAGATACCTGATTTTATAAGGATAGTAGACAAATACAAGAACCAGAAAGTAAAGTTGCTGCTGGTTAGCTTAGACCTGCCATCGTATGTACCGGCAAGACTCCCTGCCTTTATTAAAAAGAATAATTACAAAACCAACCATGTTTGGCTTAACGAGACCGATGCAGATAGGTTTTGCCCGATGATTGACCCTAAATGGAGCGGTGCCATACCGGCAACCATTATTGTGAACAACAACACTGGCTTTAAAAAATTCTTTGGAGACCAGGTTACTCCCGACGAATTTGAGGCAACTGTAAAAGAAGCAATGGGGGGCAAGGCTATGAATAAATATGCTGCACCGATGAATGATGCGGAAGTAATTGATAATACCGCACTGTCCCTGGATGCTATGCCCAAAGAATATGTGACCTTCAGGTCGAATGACAGTTCAGTATATGCTTTAACAGGGGGCAAGGTAAGTATGATCGCCAAAATAGATCATATGAAAGTAGTGATTATTGAAAAGGATAAACTGTTTTACACCTATTCCAACCTGGGCTCAACATTTTTAAGGAAAGGAGATGAAGTAAAAGCGAACCAGTTGATCGGTTATGCAGCATTTGACCTGGATGGATATAAACCTTCGCTGGATTTATATATTACCAATGCTGAAAAAAATCTCTTGCTTACCAAAGCAGATTTTGTAAAACGAAAGGATAAAAAACTAACTGACTATTCCATTGAACTTAATTTACAGGAACCTCAATAAAAGTAAACCACTAAGGCACAAAGTCACGAAGGCACACTAAGACAATAAAAAACAGGCTGCTAATTTTAGCAGCCTGTTTTTATCTACAATACTTTTATGTCCTAATTCGAATTCCTTGCTACTTATTCCTCTTAATGGTGCAACCCACACTACGGCTTTCTTTAATTGTAATTTCTTTACCGGCAACCAATTCATTAATGGCTTCCTGCAGGTGAATACGCTTGATAGCGGTAACATCTGATGGACTATCGTCGATAGCACCATGGTAAACAAGCTTTAAGTTCTTATCAAATAAAAAACATTCAGGTGTGCGGTTGGCACCAAAAGCATCTGCTACTTCATGGTTATTATCTACCACGTAGTTCCATTTGTAATTCTGTTCTTTGGCATACATTTTCATGGCATCAAAGCTGTCATCTTCTCCACGGTAAGCTTCATTACTATTTAAAATGATAACGCCCACATTGTTTTTAGTAGCAAAGTTGCTGATGGTAATGGTGCGTTCCTGGTTCTTAACTACGTAAGGGCAGGTATTGCAACTGAACATTACCAAAACGCCATTTTCTTTTTTTGCATCTTTCATGGTAATTTGTTTGCCTGAAACATCCTGCATTTTAAGGTCGGCCTTGGGCATACTGCTGCCGATCTGCAGCGGGTCGCCAATGGTAAAAGCCAGTGTTGCTATAGAAGCAATGGCTGCCAGGCTGAATAATATTTTTTTCATGCTGATAATTTTTATTAAAGATAAATGATCAGGCGCAGTTTGTATAACCACTCATGTAGTTTTATGTTCAGCCTCCTGTTTTTCTTTCACATCCCGCCTGTCGGCAATGGATTTAAGGGATTTGATGCTGACATTCAACTCGAATCCGATCAGCAGTACCAGTGAATTAATGTATATGAGCACCATTAAGACAATGATGGTACCAATAGAACCATAGAGTGCATTATACTTGCCAAATGTATTCACGAATGTAGAAAAGCCGATAGATGCAATGATACTTAGGGTAGTTGCCAGGATAGCACCAGGTGAGTTAAGTTTCCAACGCTTTTCCACTGCAGGTGCATATTTGTAAATAGATGCAATGGAATAAAATATCAGTGCAATGATGAATAGCCAACGTATATAAGCGATGATCGTTAACCAAAAAGCACTTCTCAAACCGAACCATTTTAATACAGCTCCCTGGGTAATCAATAAGATGAGACAACCCAGCACCAGTCCAAAAAGTAAGGTGGTTAACCGGATGGCAACCCACCTGGTATGCAACCCTTTTCTTTTGGCAAAGCCCATGTATTTTTTGTTGAAAGAACGCATAATACCCATCATGGCATTGCTTGCAAAATATAATGCCGTTAATAAACCAAACGACAATAAACCAAATACCGGGGTATTGAAAAAAGTGTTATCAATGAAGTTGATGATGGACTTATCAAAACCCTGTGCAGGAATAATATCTTTAATGATGAGCTTAAGTTGATTGAGTATATCCTGTTTTTTTATAAAGGGCAGGTGAGGGATCAGCGTAAATAAAAATAAAAAGGCCGGCGGTATGGCCATGATAAAATTATAGGCAATGGCCGAAGCTCTTTCTGTTAGTCCAACCGTTTTTACCTGCATGTAAAAGAATTTTACCACATCATACAAAGGCACCCCTTCAAAACCCGGCAGGTGCCAGTGCTTACTTTTATTAAGGATAAAAGCAACCGGGGTACTGTTTATTATTTTACGTTCAAGTTTTATCATTTACAAAACTGCTTACTGCAAGTTACTCAATTGCATCAGTGGACATTGTGACCTGGCTTATTTATTTGCTTTTGCTGCAACCAGGCTATCGAGTGCCTGTTGATATGCTTTTGCAAATACCAGGTGCTCCGCATACGTTGTTGCAAAATTAGAGTAACCATTAAAGTCAGGCTTTGCTACAAAATAAATATAGTTGGTTTGGGGTGCATTTAAAACTGCATCAATAGTTTTAGCCGATGCTGTACAGATTGGGCCCGGAGGTAGTCCTGTATTTTGGTAGGTATTGTAAGGTGATTGATAAGCTAGGTGCCCATGCAGTATCCTTGTTAAAGCAAAATTCTTTAAGGCAAATTTTACAGTAGGGTCTGCCTGCAATTTCATGCCTGTAGCTATCCGGTTCATATACACACTGGCAATCTTCCCTTTATCAGTTTCCTTATTGGTTTCTTCTTCAACTATACTTGCCATGATATAGACCTGCTCGGGGGTAAGATTTAATGCATTTGCTTTTGCCAGCCTTTCTGCATTCCAGAATTTTTGTTTCTCTGCATATAGCTTATCCATTATTTTTTGGGGTGCAGTATTCCAGTAAATGCTGTAGCTGTTTGGAATTACAGTTGTCATTATGGTATTGCTGTTCACATCGTACTTCCGCAAATTTTCAGGTTCATTTAATACCTGCATAACGGCAGCAGAATCTGTTTCAAAATTGGCAGCAATTTTTTGAGCAAGGTCTTCTTTCAATCTTAATTTATTGATGACGAGATTGACCGGTTCCTGGTTGCCTGAACGAAGCATGCGCAATAATCCTAAAACGCTTGTACCAGTTTTGATCCTGTACCGGCCTGCTTTAACCCGCTGTGGATATTTTAGTTGTTTGGCCAGCAGGTTGAAGAAAAAAGTATTGCCGATGAGCTTTTGATCAACAAGCGATTGTTTTACATCGCTGTAAACAGATCCTGTTCTTACATAAAAATATTTTCCATCGGGAACGGAAACAGTGGGACCAAATACCTGCCATGCAGCATAGCCACCCAAAATAAGCAGGAGGAGGAATATCCAAAAGACCGGTTTCTTTTTCATAATAAACAAAGTAAATTTTCCGATGTACGGTTTCTATTTTCACAAATTTATGCAATCGGAATGTACCAAATGCCAACACGCCGGGCTTGCACAGAATTTCAGCCCCGCTGCACCCGATAGCTATCGGGTGCAAAAATGAAATTCTATTGGTATCAAAAAACCCCGTCAGTTAACGACGGGGTTCAGAATTATTTTATAAAACCTTATTTAGGTTTATTGGTATCAACAGCAGCAGGAACAGTAACTGTATTTGCAGGGGTTGATGCTGCAGGTACTTTTGAATTCACATTCTCCATTAATTCTTTATTGGGTGCAGAGCCTTCCCCGTCTTTTGGTATAAAAGCAGGCGAAATAATACAAAGGATACCAACAATAGCTGCAAATAACCAGGTTCCTTTTTCAAGTACATCGGTGGTTTGTTTTACACCCATGATCTGGTTGCCAAAGCCGCCAAAACTGCTGGATAATCCACCACCCTTAGGGTTCTGTATCAATACGATCAATCCTAAAATCACAGAGGCAATAATCACTAAAATTCCAAATAAAATCAACATATTATATTCCTTTTAAGTTTTCTATTTTGGCTGCAAAGTAAGCGCTTTTGTCAGGATTGAGCAAACTTAATTTCTGGTACACTTCGCCTGCTTTGCCCATTTTACCCTGTTTGGCAAATACTTCAGCCATTGCCTCAGTTAAAACCTCCGCTTCGGTATTGCTGTTTTCGGCCAGGGTCTGTATATTATCATCAGGTTTAATATTCAGGTCTGCCCCATTTTCCACATGTACTTTCTTCATAGTTTTGAGCCACTCGGTGAAACTTTTAAGCTGCTTGCCCAGTTTATCCGCCGTTTGTATTTCTTCAGATAATTTAATGCCCTGCGATGCAAAGTAATCCACCATATGCATGGGCTCAAAGAGCATTGCTTCATTAGGAATTGTTTTTTCCTGCGGCATCTTCAATTCAATTTTCATGGGTTCAATTTCTTTTTCCATGTCAACTGTTTCCTCCGTGTCGTCTGCTTCATCGCTGGCTGATCGTTCAATAGCCTGGGGTTCATCAATGATCCGTTCAGCTTTTTCAATCTGCGTGAAACTAATTTTGGTATTTGTTGATGACTGCTGAAGTTGATAATGCAGCCAATGCGGATTATTGAAAAGTATATTCGTTTTTACCGCCTGTTTGTCAAATGCTTCGGTACCGGTTGCAGTTTGCTGCAGCAGGAAGAATTGCGCCGGAGAAAAATAGGGATGTGCTTTGCTGATCTTTTCCAGGAACTCAACATTATCCGTGTCGGAAAAATTTCTATCAAAAAGGCTTTCAAAAATAGCGGCGTTATTCTGCATTGTAAATGTGATTCATCATTACCAGTTAGAAAAAATCTTATTAAAGATAGCATCGGTTAAATTCTTGGATATCTCATCACCTTTCTGCTGCTCTACCTGGTTAAGGCTGAGGTTTGCATCAAAGTCAACACTATACGTTACATCGGCTTCAAAATTCTTTGTTTCATCCAGTGTATTTTTAAAGATAAGATGAAAGGTGGCCGTTAACCTGTTAAGGCTTGTATTGCTGTTGGTAATACCGGTTGAACTGGTATAATAGGCCGATACAAAACCATTGATATCGTAATGTGCATCATCATCATTGGTCTGCCGCAAGCGGGTGGTGCTGATGATCTTTTGTTTTAATTTTTCTGTTACCTGCGGACTTAATTGCGGGTTCTTATATTCAGCTTTGTTCTCAAAATAATTCACCCGGAATGTTTTTACTTCGGTAGGCAGGCCACCAATGTCTTTAAAACCGTATTTGCAGGTAGCAAAGTTGAGAACAGCAATTAACATGAATGCAAGGAGGATACGACCACCGACCACTGACCACTGACCACCGGCCACAGAGGGCTGAGATCCTGCTGCCTGGCGCCAGTTGTCCGCTGTCCGTCGTCCGTCGTCCGTCGACTGTCGTCCATACTTCAATTTATTCTTCAATATCATACTCTTTTAATTTTCTGTACAATGTTCTTTCACTGATCCCCAGGTCTAAAGATGCATCTTTACGTTTGCCTTTATGTTTCTTTAATGCTTTTATGATGAGCTCTTTTTCTTTGTCAACAATACTTAATGATTCTTCCACATCCTCATGATGGTCGATAGCTTCGCCATTAGTATGTGGCAGGAACACAGGCTTTGAGGAAGAGATAGCTGTGTTATTGCCATTCAGTTCAGCAAATGACTGGTCATTATAAACGGGTGCATGCCCACGGGGTTCAGCGAACTGTGCAATGTTTGGGTTCTGCAAAAGATCGAAGAACATTTTTTTCAATTCATTCACATCTTTTTTCATGTCGAAGAAAAGCTTGTACAGGATCTCCCGTTCATTTGCAAATTCACTCTGGCTCACCGAACCTGCACCACCTGCCAGTACCGGTAATCTTGAATAATTATGTTCGGGTAAAAAACTTTTCATGGTGGCTGCATTGATGAACTTTTCCTGTGTAAGTACAGAAATCTGTTCTGCAATATTCTTCAATTCACGCACATTACCCGGCCAGGGATAATTAATTAACACTTCTTTTGCCCCTTCATCCAATTGCACAGGTGTGCCTTTGTACCTGTCAGAAAAATCGGTAACAAATTTCCTGAACAGTAAATAAATATCTTCTTTTCTTTCTTTTAGAGAAGGCACCCTGATGGGGACTGTGTTTAAGCGATAATAAAGATCTTCCCTGAAACGGTTTGTTCGTGTATGTTCAATGAGTTCTTTATTGGTTGCTGCAATAACCCGTACATCTGTTTTCTGAACTTTACTGCTTCCCACACGAATGTATTCGCCTGCTTCCAGCACACGTAATAAACGTGCCTGTGTTCCTAAAGGCAGTTCTCCAATTTCATCGAGAAAGATGGTGCCGCCATTTACTGTTTCGAAATAACCTTTGCGGCTGTCAACAGCACCGGTGAATGAACCCTTCTCATGGCCAAATAATTCTGAATCAATTGTGCCTTCAGGAATGGCGCCACAGTTTACTGCAATAAAAGGATTGTGCTTACGGGCACTTAATGAATGTATGATCTGTGAGAAGACTTCCTTACCCACACCACTTTCACCATTGATGAGTACACTCAGGTCGGTATTGGCAACCTGCACGGCAATATTCAATGCATGGTTTAAACCGGGTGAGTTTCCAATAATGCCAAAACGGTTTTTTATTGATTGTAATTCCATACCCCCTGCCCCCCTAAGGGGGAATTTAGATTAAAAATATTGTTAGTTCTTTTCTGTTATGCTGCCTATGAGTGTTCCGGCGGTGCAGGAGTTGATATATAGATCAACATATTGACCCACTTTCAAATTTCCTTTTTCAAACACTACCACTTTATTCTGGTCGGTTCTTCCGTACAGGTCTTTATTACTTTTTTTAGAACTGCCCTCAATAAGTACTTTACGTATTTTGCCTACTTCTTTTTGCATGGCCAGCAAAGAATGACCACGATAGCGGTCTACCATTTCCTGCAATCTTCTTTTCTTTACTTCTAATGGTACATCATCTGTAAACCTTCTGGCAGCAAGGGTTCCGGGCCTTTCAGAATAGAAGTACATATAAGCAAGGTCATATTTGCAATATTCCATCAGGCTTAATGATTCCTGGTGATCTTCTTCTGTTTCGGTACAAAAACCGGTTATCATATCTGTAGATATGCCGCAGTCCGGTATCAGTTCCCGGATGCGGTTTATTTTGGCGATATACCATTCACGGCTATAGGTCCTGTTCATCATCTGCAGTACACGGGTGCTGCCACTTTGTACAGGCAGATGAATATAGTTGCAAATATTTTCATACTTAACAATGGTATGCAGTACATCATCAGTAATATCTTTTGGATGCGAAGTGGAGAAACGGACACGTAGCAGGGGAGAGATCTGTGCAACTTGTTCAAGTAATAAAGCAAATGTCACACCCCCCCCGCCCCCCAGGGGGGGAGAAAAAGCACCCTGCAAATTTAAAGACTCATTTGAATTTGCAGAGTGTTCCAAACTCCCTCCTTGGGGGGCCGGGGGGGCTTGGCTTGGGGTGTAGTGGTAACTGTCAACATTTTGTCCAAGCAAAGTAACTTCCCTATATCCCTCTTCAAATAATGTTTTACACTCATTGATAATAGATGCTGCATCACGGCTTCTTTCTCTTCCCCTGGTAAATGGTACCACGCAAAATGAACACATGTTGTTGCAGCCACGCATGATGCTTACAAATGCAGTAACACCATTGCTGTTCAAACGTATTGGGGCTATATCGGCATAGGTCTCATCACGGCTTAATAATACATTCACCGCTTTCTGACCGGTCTCTGCTTCTTCAATAAGTAATGGTAAACTGCGGTAGGCATCCGGCCCCACTACCATATCAACCAGTTTTTCTTCTTCTATGAATTTGGCTTTTAGGCGTTCGGCCATACAACCAAGCACAGCAACCAACATGCCCGGCCTTTCTCTTTTCAGGCTGCGGAACTCAGTAAGTCTTTTTCTTACTGTGATCTCTGCCTTTTCACGGATGGAGCAAGTGTTTATGAATATGAGATCAGCTTCAGTATAATTGGTTGTGGCGCCAAAACCGTTTTCCAGTAAAATAGAAGCAACCACCTCACTGTCGGCAAAGTTCATGGCACAACCATAGCTTTCGATGTAAAAATATTTTTTAAAAACATTAGGTTCCTTCCTAAAGGGAGCAAATGCTTCGCCCTGTCTTGCCTCATCATGTTCCTTATTTATAACCAGGTCCAGCATTAATCCTATTTTTTAGAGCAGCAAAGATAATATAAAAGCATGGAGATTGTGACAGGATGGCAGAAGCTTTTGAGCACTCATATTTGGTATAACGAATGAATTCCCCGCTTTCTGTATTTAATAGACTAATTTTACTGTCTGACCTCTTTCATTTCCTGCCTGAACTTTCCCGGGGATCTTAGAAGAATTAACCCAGCGCTTCATTTATGACCAATAACCTATACATCGTTCGCCACGGTAAAATGCTGGTGGAAGAAAAGAACAAACCAGATTATCTCCATTTATCATCAGAGGGCATTGGGTTTGGATTGTTCCTGGATAATTATTTCAAAGACATTTATTTTGATCATATCCTATACCAGTCGCTGGATATAAAAACATCTGACCCTTATAACCGGTGCCGCCAAACCATCAGGGGTACCAAGGGTATAAAAACAGAATTCGACAAGACACAACTCAGCAAGGTTTTTAATGATATCAATAAGTTGGAGGGCGGCAGGCAAAATGTATTGCTTTGTTTCAGGACAGAAGCTTTTAATGTGATCTGCAATATTATTGATACCGATAATGAAGAATATTTTAATAAAGATTATAACCGCATTTTTCATTTCAGGTTTGGCAGCAACAATTATGATTTTGTTGCAAAGATCAACACAGAGGAAAAAATAGTTCTTTAATTTTTTGCATAAAAAAGCCGTTACTTAAAATTGTAGCGGCTTTTTGTTTTTAAAATTATCTTACCATATCCTGGTTCTCAACTCAGGTGCTTTATACATTTTATCGCCAAATTTTACATTGAAAGCTTTATAGAAAGCTTCCATATTGGTTAGCGGACCGTTGGCACGGTACATACCAGGGGCATGGTTATCGGTAATGATACGCTGGGCTGCGGTTTCGGGTAAAATATTATTACGCCAAACCTGGGCCCAGTTTAAGAAGAAGCGCTGATCAGGTGTAAAGCCATCGATCTTTACATTTCCTTTACCTTGTGCAGTATTTTTAAATGCTTCGTAGGCAATACTTAAACCGCCAAGGTCAGCCAGGTTTTCGCCAAGTGTAAGTTTCCCATTTACGTGTATGGTATCCAGCACAGTATAACCATTATATTGAACAACCACTTCATCGGCACGTTTTTTAAATTCATCCGCATCTGATTTTGTCCACCAGTCCTGTAGGTTTCCCTCTGCATCAAACTGGCGACCCTGGTCATCAAAACCATGTGTCATTTCATGACCGATAACGGCTCCAATACCGCCGTAGTTAATGGCGTCATCGGCTTCAAAATCAAAAAACGGGAACCGGAGTATAGCGGCCGGAAAAACGATCTCATTCTTTTGAGGACTGTAATATGCATTCACAGTTGGTGGCGTCATGCCCCATTCGGTTTTATCAACGGGTTTACCTAGCCTGTTGATATTATCCTGGTATTGCCATTGATTTGCACGGCGTATATTTCCAAGAAAATCATTTCTTGATATAGCAAGGCCATCATAGTTTTTCCATTTATCGGGGAAGCCGATCTTTTTAACGAATGCATTTAATTTACTAAGCGCTCTTTGTTTTGTTTCACTGGTCATCCAGTCTAAATTCTTTATACGGCTGTTGAAAGCAGTAGACAGGTTGTTAACCAGTTCCAGCATCCTTACTTTAGCAGCCTGGTTAAAATATTTATCTACATACAATTGTCCCAGCAATTCACCCAGTTGACGGTCAATCAATCCACTCATGCGCTGCCAGCGTGGTGTTTGTTCTTTTTGTCCGCTTAAAGATTGGTTGTAAACAAAATTTGCATTTACAAAAGCGCTGCTGAGGTAAGGTGCAGCATCTTTCAATACGCCCCATTTTAAATAAACCTTCCAGTCCTCCAATGAAACTTTACCTAACAGCGAATCAATGAATACCATGAATTTGGGGTTACTCACATTTACACTATCCTGTTTTGTTTTATAACCCAGTTGTGTTAAGATACTGCTCCAGTTTAGATTTGGTGTTTTAGCAGTTAACCCCGCAACAGAAAATTTGTTGTATAATTTGGTAGGGTCACGCATTTCAACACGGCTCATTTGAGCAGCAGCCAGTGCAGTTTCCAGTTGCATAACAGTTACCGCATTAGCCATTGCTTTTACCTGGTCATCGCCGGTAAGCATAAACAACTTAATAATGTATTGTGTATAATCCGTTCTTATTTTCTGACTACGGGCATCGGTCTTTAAATAATAATCCCGGTCGGGTAAGGTGGTTCCTCCCTGGCTTATACTGATGATGTATTTACTTACATCTTTTAAATCCTGGCCTACACCTATCCGGTATAGAGGAGAGCTAACAGTTTCTGACCGCAGTTGATTCATGTATTTCAATACCACGGCTTTAGAACTTAAGGCTGTTATAGCATTCAGGTACTGTGTAATTGGCTTGTATCCAAGTTTCTCAATAGAAAGACTATCCATTGCACTTGCATAAAAATCGCCCACTCTTTTCATCAGCTCATTATTGCCCGGTGTTTTTGCGGCATCTTCCAGCAGGCCTTTCAGCGCCAGTGAACTTTCTTCGGCAAGTGCATCAAAACTTCCCCACCTTGTTTTAGAAGCCGGTATTGGTGTATTTTTTATCCAGGTACCATTGGCATACAGGTAAAAATTATCACCCGGCTTTATCGAAAAATTCATATTGGCAGAATCAATGAACTTTCTTTTAGCTGCGGCAGGGTCGCCATCAGATATACCTGCTTCACCTTGGTACACCGGAAGCTGGCTTCTTTTTAATTCATCGGCCTTTTGTGCAGCTTCTTTCGCTGCTTCCTGCTGTTTAACCATTTCCCTGTTTTTAGCACTTTTTACCGGGTCAGGATCTTTTCCGGTTTGTGACATGGTTATTGTAGGCATAAGTACACAGCCCGATAAAACGATTAGAAACAGAATTCTCTTCATGATATTTATTTTTTCTGAAGATAAAAATAGGCATACTGGTATAAACTTCCATAAGAAAAATACGTCAGCGGTAAATCCCCTTGATAAAATCTTTTAAAGCGCTGTATTTCATTATTTTTGCGCTTTATATAATTCGCATTGATAAGATTCGTTATATTTTTTCTTTTCCTGTTGATAACATTTTTCGGTACCGCTCAAAATCCTGAACCGGCTACTGGCTTGGTAATTGGTTCTATCCTGGATGCAGATAACAGCAAGGCAATTTCCAATGCCGGTATCAGCCTGAAATTATTATCAGATGCTACAAAAGTTAATACACAATTAAGCCTGGAGAATGGTGAATTTATTTTTGATAAGCTGGGTTATGGATATTACAGGTTGCAGGTTAGTGCTGTTGGTTATAATCTACTGATCATTGACAGCATCCATATCCGGGCCGAGCGTTTTGATTTTGACCTGAATGATATCCGGATGAATAAAGGATCGTCAACGCTGCAGGAAGTAATCATCTATGCAGAAAAACCACTAATTGAAAATAAAGATGGAAAGATCATTTTTAATACCGGCGAATCGGCTTTAAGTTCCGGTGCAACCACAACCGAATTATTAAAACAAACACCACTGGTTAATATAGATAACGATGGTAAGATATTATTGCGGGGCAAAGAAGTAAAAGTGCTGATAGATGACAAACCTGTTGAGCTTGATTCAAAACAATTGCAGGACCTGATGGAAAGTATGCCCGGCAGCATGATAGAAAGGATTGAGGTGATGACAACGCCACCACCACAATATGCCAATGAAAGGGGAGGTGTAATAAATATTGTAACCAAAAAAGGCAAGGTGGGGTTTAATGGCAAGATAAATGTTAATTACGGAACAAGAGGCGAAATGGGTATAAGCGGGAATGTAAACTACCGTAAAAATAAACTGGCCATAAATTTTTCAGCCGGGTTTGGGTACAGTGAATTTGTGGGGAACAGCTACAGCAACCGCCAGAATTTTTATGCTGATTCTGCAAATTATTTTAATACGCTGGGGCAAAGTAATAATAATAACAGGCGGCCCAATGTAAGACTGAGTATTGACTATGATCTTAATAAGCAGCACAGCCTGAATTTTACATCCAGCTACAACAGCAATAACTCGGCTAATGAAAATGAAACGGAGTATGTCAATTTAAACCGCTTTTACCAGGTTTATAAACTGAGCAGGCGTAACACAGGAACCGATAATAAAAGCTGGAACCCGAATTTTAATTTTACCTACACATACAAAGGAAAGAACCCGAAGGAAGTATTGAAGATAATCACCGGCTTTAATTTTAATGCGGGTAATAATGAAAGAGATTTTTACCAACAATACCTAAATCCTGACTATACTACAAATGGCAATGACTCCACTCAGGAGCAGAATACCTTTACTAAAAACAACAATAGCAGTGTAAGAATTAATTATGATAAGCCATTAAAGGATAACAAGACATCACTGAATTTTGGCACCACTTTCAATCGGTACAACAATCATAATGTATTGAATACGGCTTTTATGAAAAAGCCCGAAAATGTTTTTGTAAAGAATGAGCAGTTAAGTAATGATTTTGTTTTTCATCAAACTATTTATGGATTAAGGGCTGCAGCCCGCTATGGTTTTGTGCCTGACTTTTATATCAATGGCGGTTTGCAGGCAGAGTACACCCAAACAAATTTTGACTTTAAGTACAATACCAATCATTATGTAAACAATTACTGGTCGCTACTTCCTTTTGCCTCGCTGATGAAAAAATGGAAGAACGATGTAAGCATCACTTTCAGTTATAAAAGATCGGTTCAACGGCCGGGTTTAGGCCAGCTAAATCCCAGCCTGGATTATGCTGATCCTTATAATACCCGCTCTGGTAATCCCTATGTACAGCCATATTATGCAGATAATTTTGATCTCATCATGGGTAAATGGAATAAGCTGTACAATGTTAATTTATCCTTTGGCTACAATGCGCTGCAAAATATTTACAGCAACATCAGAACCCTGCAGCCCAATGGCAGCACGTTTACCACCTGGCAAAATATCAGCGGGCGCAAAGAGTATGAAGCCAGTGCATGGGGTGGCTATACACTGAGTAAAAAAGCTAAGGCTAATTTAAGTTTTGGATATACCTATAATGTTTACAGTGCTTTCGACCGCACGGTAAGGTTTTTTCGCAATGGGGGTTCTTTTTATTCAACACTTAATGGCAGCTATAATTTTACCGACCTGGTGAATGCCAATGCAAGTTTTACTTTTAACCGTTTTGCAAATCCACAGGGTACGGTGCGTAATACTTTAAGTATGAATATGGGCGTGCAGCGAAAGTTCTTTAAGAAAAAATTCATTGTTACACTTAACATTATAGATCCCTTCCGACAGCAGCAGAATAAGAATTTTACCTACGGTTCAAACTTTAATTTAGAAAGCTACAATACCACCAATACCCGTAATTACAGGATCGTGTTGAGTTATGTATTCAATAAGAAGGCTAAGAAAAATAACCGGGAAGCGATATTAAAGCAACTGCAAAAGAAATAAACGCTACTGTCATGCTGAGGAACGAAGCATCCCTGCATAACATCGATTTGCTATTATAATAGAGATGCTTCGTTCCTCAGCATGACAGTACTCATTGTTTTTTTGGGATCTTATCAGGGATGAGTTTCAATAAAATTAACACGTTTGGCCAGCCAGCTTTCTTTAACGGGGATGAGCCATTTATCTTCCATATCTTTTTTGGTAAGCACCGTGCTGTTAAAATAAAGAGTATTGGCAGTTATAAAATTATTTTCCACTGCATATTCCAGTTGATTAAGGGGAAGTAGCTGAATCTTATCTTTTACAATGAATGCCAGGTTCTGGCGGTCAAACAGGTTCACCTTAAATCTTTCTTCAATGGATTTGATAAGGCGTACTGAACTGTCGGTACTGCAGCCGCTCACGCCGGTTGCGCTTTCATCAGCCATCAGCACAATAAAATGGCCAAAAAATAAACTGGCAAATCCTTTTACCTCATCAGCATGGCTTTTCCAGTTGGCTACAAATTCATTCAGCATGTCTTCCATTTCCAATGCTTCGCTTATAAAAAATAAGCGGCTGCTCTGGTATATCCATACACGGGAATTATCATTGAAATCAGCGGGGATATGTTCTTTATAATCGAGGTCCATATAAAATTAATCAGTAATTGTAAAAAGAATAGGAGTTAATAACAATGATCTGCGGTCCGGCCCATTAGCGTATATGTTTTTAAAAATAACTATGTCATTTTTGCGAATAATACTCAATGCTTCTAATACTTCATTGCTTAATAAATTCCCCACACCCTTTATTTCTTTAAAAAAACAGGTATCAGTTCGAATAACATTGAGTGTAAAACTATTGATGTTGTAGCTCACTTCAAAGTCAAAATTTTCCAATTGAGCTCTTATGTATTTTTGACTTTTCAATACAACCGCCTGTATATTTCCACCACCAGAGGGTCCAACATAAGGAACAGGAGAAGGGATATAATTCAATCTAAAACTTGATCGTCCAATTTCCTCTAACGTTGCTTTATTGTATAAAATAATCCATATGTTTCCGGGCTCATCACCTCTGTATACGTACCTCTTTCCGGTTCCTTGAATATCACCTTTATTTGCCTTAACTCCAATTTGTTCTGATGGGAAATTTTCAACAGCAATTGAAATCGGATTATCTACTCCAATATATAAAACATTGTTCCTGTCAGCCGAAATAGAAAAATGCTGTCCTAAAACAGAATGACATATAAATAATCCAATTATAGCAATAGATTTTTTCATTATTATATCATTGATGCCGCCACCAGCTCTGCAATATCCAGCACCTGTATTTCATCTTCTTTATTGCTGTTCTTTACACCATCGGTCATCATGGTATTGCAAAAAGGACAGGCTGCAGCAATAACGCTGGCGCCCGTTTCCAATGCTTCATTGCTACGTTCAATATTGATGCGGACAGTACCTTTTTCTTCTTCCTTGAACATTTGTGCGCCACCTGCACCGCAACATAAGCCATTGCTGCGGCAGCGTTTCATTTCTACCAGCGAAGCATCCAAAGCTTCCAAAACTTTACGGGGGGCTTCATAAATATTATTTGCCCTTCCTAAATAACAACTGTCGTGGTAGGTAATTTTTTTACCTTTAAAAGCACCGCCTTCAGCCATCTTTATCTTTCCTTCATCAATCAGTTGCTGTAAAAAAGTTGCATGATGGATCACTTCATAAGTGCCGCCCAATTGTGGGTATTCATTTTTGATAGTATTAAAGCAATGCGGACAGGCAGTCACAATTTTTTTAATGCCATAGCCATTCAATACCTGTATGTTCTGGTAAGCCATCATCTGGAACATGAATTCGTTACCGGCACGCCTTGCCGGATCGCCGGTGCACATTTCTTCTTTACCAAGAATAGCATAATTGACGCCGACT
>JBBSJI010000042.1:0-24466 GCA_038257425.1 Chitinophagales bacterium | reverse complement strand
ACCTATGTATTCAATCACCCCAAACCAGTTGCAAATATTTTAGGCAATACGGTTGCCTGTATGACGGGTGGTACCGCTAATATTTATTTATATAATTCCATCAATGATCCTAACACAACTTATGTATGGACATTGCAGGGAAATAATACTGCCTTATCAAATGTGTTCGATCTGAGTATTACTGTAAATGCAGTTGGTAATTATAGTTATGTACTTACAGCCACCGATAATATTACGGGCTGTGTTGCCCGTGATACTTTCTGCGTGGTGGTAGGCAATACGCCCACAGTAACAGTTACTACAACTTCAACAGGAACCATGTGTGCCGGCACCTTGCATACATTCCAGGCTACACCTTATAACCCTGCTTATATTTACCAGTGGAATAATGGAGCTATCGGCCAGTTCATGAGTACATCGCTGCCCGGCATGTATATGGTTACAGTTACCGATCCGGTGTATGGCTGTTTCAGTAACGCTTTTGCTGGTATGGTTATGCCGAGGCCTTCAACAATCCTCTTCCCTATTGGTTGCGATACCATTTGTGATTATGACTCCATCATTCCACCATTAGCTATAGGAGGACCTTTTGTGCCAGGCAACTATACAGTTCAATGGTTCCTGAATGGAAATTATGGTAGCCCGATCTATACAGGCCCCGTATTGAACCTGCTTGCCAATATTCCGCCGCTGGTTTATGGTATGAATAATATTTCAATTGTTGTTACCTACAATGGCTGCCGCGATACTTCGGGTACTTATAATCTCTTCATTAAAAAATGCGACTCCTGTGATTGTGCCGAAAGTAAATGGGATAAAATAATCCTGACCAAAGGCAAAACAGATAAGAACCCCGATGACCCGGCATTGGCAAAAACCACAGATCCTAAAGCGGTTGTTATTGGCCCTAATGGATTAAGCTTAAACTGCGATAAAACCTACAAGCTTGAGTGCAATAAACCTTATACCATTAACACAGGCTATATCTGTAAGGATACTGCATGCGCTGGAAAAGTTACTTATAGTTTGCAGCCGCCGAGTGGATCACCCATTACGGGCAGTATGCCGCCTGCATTGAATTTTACACCCACACTGAGCGGAGTTTATACATTGACCCTGTATGGCTGGTGCGGCGATAAGATCTGCGATACCTGTATCATTAAGTTTGAAGTAAAATGTGTTGAATGTGATTGTAAAGGAAGCAAGTGGGGAGAGAAGATCATCACCATAGAAAACAATACCAAGTCATTTAAATGCAATGACCAGTTTGATGTAAAATGCAAAAAACCAATTACAATAAATTCGAATTATTTATGTGCCGATGCAAATTGTAATGGTGCTGTTACTTATTCATTACAGCCCCCAAGTGGTTCTCCTGTCACAGGAAGTATGCCTCCTGCATTTACATTTACGCCCACACTAAGCGGAACTTATACATTGACCCTGTATGGCTGGTGCGGTACAACCATTTGCGACAGTTGTGTGATCAGGTTTACAACTGAGTGTAAAGAAAATTGTTGCCCGTATGAAATAACGGCAACAACAGGAACCGTTACTTATGATTACACACAGATACCAAATGCAACGCTTGTTGGTGAAACATTTACCATCAATGGCCTTGCTGCGGCAAGCATTACCGAAGTGAGGGCCAACGTGGTCAGCTATACCATTGATGATAATTATAAGAAGGAATGCATGAAGTGCGTTAATCTGCCATTTACCTGGGCAAGTATTGCATCGGCAGCAAACATTGGTGCAGTACCTGGCAGGATTACGATGTATGGCGGAACAACAGTTCCTTCCTTTAATGGCAGCGGAGCAGGTGCTTATCAAAATCCGAGAGAAGTGATATGGAATAACGGCAGCCCCATCAGCATACCCAACAATACAAACATAGGGTTGAACTTTATTTTACCACCGGTGCCGGCCATTGATTGCTGTGAGTTGAAAGGAAAGATATGTGTGAAATTCACATTCAGGGATAAGGATTGTAAAGAGTGCGAAGTGATAGCCTGCTTTGATTTTGTAATAAAGAAGAAATGATTTCAGAATAGGAGTTTCACGCAGAGGGCGCAGGGGCGCAGGGGAAACAGAGATAACCCAGCGAACTCTGCTTCCCTGCGCCCTCTGCGTGAAACAAAAAAAGCCGCCCTATGCTCGTTAATGAAATAACATCAATAATAATTGAAGAAAGTATCTATATACACCGGAATGTTGGCCCCGGATTGTTTGAAACAGTTTATGAGGAATTGTTAGCTTATCGTTTAATACATCGTGGATTAAGAATTGAAAGACAAAAAGCAATACCTGTAATCTTTGAAAACATTAAAATGGAAATTGGATTTAGAGGAGATCTAATAGTTGTGAATAAAGTAGTAGTTGAGATAAAATCAGTTGAACAGTTGGTAAAAGTTAATTCTGTGCAACTATTAACATACTTAAGGTTTACCGGAATCAGCATCGGTTTATTGATAAACTTTAATGTAGAAAGACTGGCAGATGGAGTTAAACGAATTGCAAATAATTATGTTGATGAAACGTAAATTTAACACAAAAGTAGCAGAGGAGCAGGGGAAACAGGGAGATTCCCTGCGAACTCCGCTCCTCAGCGAACCCTGCGTGAAACAATCAAAAAAATAGTTATTGGTTAAACCCAAACCGATTGTTATGATGAAAAATAAAAGAATAGCCAGTTGTATTTTCCTTTGCCTGTTTGCTGCTGTATCATTTGGGCAGGAAGTGAAAGACAAAGTGAAAGAAAAATTAAACGTAAGCGGTACCATGGGCATTACTTATGAAGGTTATGGATTGACCCGCAAGCCATCTGGCTGGACGGGTTATAATGCCCGTAAACCCTGGAACCAGGTACGATTTAATTTTACGCCTAATTTTAAATTTGGTAAAAATTTCAGCCTGCCCTTTAATTTTAATTTTGCGGCCATACCCACCAACTTTGCAGGTCCTTATGCAGGTATCAAGAAACAGAATTTTGGGCAGTTCATCACTAACCCGATGAACAGCTTTGGTATCAATCCAAAATATAAATGGGCCGAGCTACAACTAGGTACGCAGTATTTAAAATATTCTGATCTATCTACCGGCGATATTGGCATATTCGGAATTGGTGTAGACCTCAGACCTAAAACATTCCTTTTCAAATTCTTTACCGGCATCTCCCAGCAGGGAATAAATTATCTCGTCGGTCCGCCCACAGTTACCGGTGCTTACAAGCGCAGGAACTGGATGGCGCAGATCGGTACAGAAAAAGAAGGCAAGTACTTATTTGCATTGAATGTTGCTAAAGGAAAAGATGAACCCAATTCTGCTGCGCCACCGCCGCTTACGGTAAAGCCGCAGGAAGGATTTGTTATAAGTATTGTATCGGATGTTTACCTGGATAAAGGAATTTATTTTAAGGCCGAAGGCGCTCAATCTACATTTACAAAAGATGTAACAACACCCTTGACGAACAATATTAGAAGTCTAAAACCTTTTATTGAAGCACATACATCTTCCTTAACAGATTATGCAGGACAGGCGTCAATAGGAAGAAGATCTAAGAATTTTGATGTGGGTGTTTCAGTTAAATACCTGGGTGCAGGATTTCAAACGGTAGGCTACCCGTACCTGCAACCCGACAGGCTTGATTATACATTAAATACAAGGATCAATGCATGGAAGAACAAAATGAATTTTGTGGCCAGTGTAGGACGAAGGGTTAATAATGTAAGCAACACCGCCTTAAAAGCAAAACAGTTCATTGGTAATATAAACTGGTTCACACAATTTAATGATCACTGGAGCCTGAATATGAACTATAACAATTTTGGTTTTCAAACAGCAAGCGGCATTAATCCTTATGGTATAAAAAATGTGAGCAACGACCTGGGTATTAATCCAACATTTTCCTGGACGGGAAAAAAGATCATTCACCTGCTGAGTATGAGTTACAATTACAGCAAATACGATGAACGGGATGTGCTCACAGGGCTTACCACTTCAAACAATACACACACGGCCTTACTTACCTATGTACCAACTTACCTCGAAAAGGAGATCGCTCCTGACTTCAGCATTTTGTATTTTTATAACGATGTACCCGGCGCCAAAATTACTTTAGCCACGCTGAGCGCTGCAATAAGTATGGAAGCTGCCAAAAAGAAATTAAAACTAAGGGGGCAATTGCAATACACATTAGGTAAGCTTAACAGCTTTAGCAATAGCAACAACCTGATCGCTTCCTGCAATGTTGATCTTAAACTAACAAAGAAATTAAATTGGAATACTTTTTTAACAACCAACTATTTTAAATATGGTAATGAGATAGTTCCCAATGGAGCACGTTACCTGGAAACAGGCTGCCGCACAGGATTTCAATATCGTTTTGACACAAAAAAAGAGAAATGAAAAAAATATTATTAACTACAGCCGCCATATTTATTGTTACTGCTGCTATTGCGCAGATAAGATTGACTTTAATTATAAATGCCCAGCCTCCTGCGCAATTATCCGAGTGGGGTAACAAGCGTGAAATACTTACATTGATCGTAAATACACAGGGTGCTGTTGCCGAACAGTTTAAATTAAAGACCGAAATAAAAACACCGGACGGCACAGTGGTCGGCTCAACCGACCTTGCAAGATCTCCGCTGTTTACCCCCAACTCCAGTGGTATCACGATTTTGGTTGCCAATGATGTAATGCCGCTGGAGTACATGGTCTTTACCGGTAAATACCAATCATCATTACAAAGAACCGGTAAGCTGCCGGCAGATAATTATACCATTTGTGTACAGGCTGTAAGGCCGGTAGATTATATTCCTTTAGGCGAAGTGCAGTGTAAGAATTTTTACCTGGCATCAACACAGTTGCCCATTTTAATGAAACCCTATAACGAAGAAGTGCTGGATGCCAAGACCGCACAAACTGCCATTACATTCAGATGGACACCGGTTATACCCAGGCAATCATCCCCGGTAACTTACCGCATACAGGTATTTGAAGTGTTGCCAACACAAAGCCCTGTACAGGCATTAAGAAGTAACCAGCCTCTGCTTGATAAGGAGATACTGGCAGCTACTCAATACATATGGCAACCGCAACTTTCTTTTTTACCTTATGATGAGGAAACTAAAAAATTGCCCACATTTATCTGGACCATTCAATCGCTGGATATAAACCATAACCCGGTAACACAAACCGATGGCAGCGGTGAAGGCAGAAGTGAACCAATTATATTTTTTGTAGATCCCGATAAAGCAAAGAATAAAACTGTTAAGCCTCCAAAAGGCAAACCGCAGTATGGTAATTGACAGCTTAATCTAAAAATAGTTTTTCCCACAAACCTGCCTGACGGCAGGGCCGTAAAGGCCACAATGTATTTTACTTCTTTGTGTAATTCGTGATTTTGTCCGCAAAAAGGAAATGAACAAATATTTTTATTGAATTTGCAAATTAGATCCAGTTGCAATTGCTATAAATATTTTATACTTTACCCTGCCTAACTAACTTATATCCTTTAAACTGCCAAAACAATAAGGGCTATTAACCTGCTTTAGCAATATTTTTTAAACTCTAATTTTAACTTCAAAACTATCAATTATGAAAAAATGGATGTTAGTATTTACAGCCACCACTTTAGTGTTTGCTGCATGTAACAATGAAAAAACAGAAAGCACCGGCAGCGAAAAGACTGATAAAAAAGCCGTAACCCTTCCTTACACGGCTTCTTATTCTTCGGCTTTTGAAATGGGCGGCAACCCAGAGCACGTTGCTACCATATTGCAGGGTAGCTGGAAAGACTGGGAAGAAAATAAACTGGACAATATGAAAAACTGGATGGCCGATACCATTGTTGCTTTTCACAGCGATAATAAAATGGTAATGGGTTTAGACAGCATGATGGCCAGGTGGAAAAGAGGCCGTGCCGATTACAGTTCAGTAATTGATACCATCCATGCGGCATTTGCTGTGCACAGTACCGATAAAAATGAAGACTGGGTGCTGGTATGGGCCCAGGAGATTGGTACAAAACCGGATGGCAAAAAAGATACGGTAAACCTTATGGAAACATGGCGGATGAATAAAGATGGCAAGGCAGATATGCTGTTGCAGTTTGACAGGGCTACCCGGAAAAAATAAATTCAATGAGTAAATTTTAAATCCCTGCTGCAGATGTGGCGGGGGTTTTTTTTACGAACCTTAACTTTTCTGATTTGGCAATCAAAATTGTTTAGCAGCATTTCATGCTGTATCACATTAACAGCTCTTAAAAAATTTCCCCGGAACCTCTTCCAGCATAGCTTCAATTTTTTTTGCAGCATTGGTGATGGAAAGTCCGCCGAGATTGGTGCAACGCAGTGTGTGATGAATCTGATCTCCAACGGCTTTCATGGTTTCTATTACTTCATCTAAAGGGATAAGTTGTTCGTAATTTGATAAGGCCATATTAGCGCAGGATACTGCATTGGTTGCCGCCATTACATTTCTTCCCAAACAGGGAGCCTCCACCCGGTTGCCAATGGGATCGCAGATAATGCCCAGTGAATTTTGTAATGCCAATGAAGCAGCCGCAATGGACTGTTGCAAAGTGCCGCCTTTCATTTCTACGATAGCTGCTGCTGCCATGCCTCCGCCCGATCCGGTTTCGGCCATACAGCCGCCCACTTCTGCAGCAAAAGTTGCATGTGCTGCAATGAATACACCAATCAATCCGGCAGACAACATCGCCTTCACCAATTCATCTTCGTGCAGTTGCATGGAATGTGCTGTACCAAACAAAGCACCCGGTAAGGCACCACAACTTCCGGCAGTGGGTGCGGCAACTATAACACCCATCGAACTTTTTACTTCCATCATAGCACTTACATACATGATGATACGGTTGTTGATTTCTCCACCAATTAATTTATCGGCTTCCAGTTTTTCTTTAAACTGTAAAGACTGGCTTCCTAAAATGCGATCCTCATAATGCGTACCTTTTAAACCCAACTCAATAGCATTACCCATGATATGAACGATGCTTCTCATCTTTTCAAAAACTTCAGTGGCAGCAATATTTCCTCTTGCCATTTCGTAATCAACCGCCAGTTGCCACAGGGCTTTGTTCTTACCTGCATTGTATTCCATCATTTCATTGCAGGTAATAAAAGGCACTTTTAAATTTTTCCTGGCCATTACCGGTAAAACGGGTTGCAGTTGTTTGATAAACAAAACTCCTTCCATTGTCTGCAACTCTTTGTAAATACCTTCATCTAAAAAAGCCTGCGATTTAATTTCAATAAAAGATATTTCGCCTTTATGAAATTCTAATTCATCATATTTTATGGATGCTTTTAAAAACGCAATGATATTTTTGGGCTCTTTGCAATAAATTAATGTTTCAAAATAATCTCCTGCCATGGAAACAGGTACATCATCAATGGCAATTACTTCTATCATTCCCCCGCCGGTGGAGATGGCGGTGAGCTTTCTTGTTTCTTTATTATTGTGTAAGGTTATTTTATACAGGTTTGGATGACCATTGCCAATATCAACAATATTGATGGTAACATTAATGCCGGCAGTAACAATGTACTTTTCAGATTCAGGCAATCGTTTATCATGGGCTTCCCATCCTAAAAAACCGCCAAACAATCCCATATCCGATCCCTGGCTTTTGTGTGTGGTGGCCAATGAACCATTGGGGTCAAATTCTATTAAAATGTCTTTGATGTTTTCATCCATCAGATCTCTGCATAAACGGGCAATGCGTAAAGATGCGGCGCAATGAGAACTGGATGGGCCACGCATTACCGGGCCAATAACATCATTAAATATGCTGGGATATGTACTCATATTGCTTGTTAAGTTACAAAATAATTTTTTACCCTAAAAAACAAAAAATCGAACGTGTTTCAGTTTGAAAAGCTGTTAGCCTGAGCTTGTCGAAGGCGGATTTATTCGAATATCCCGGGTTCGACAAGCTCACCCTGACACACATTTATAAAGAACCTTTGTGGGTAACTACAAATTATCTTTCCAGAATTTTTCCATACTTCTCCGCATGTGCAGTGTTGTGTTTTTTCCCTGGTTGATACTATGGTCCCTCATTGGGTAAGACAACATGGTAAACAGCTTATTGTTTTTGATTAACTCATTTGCCAGCATTTCAAAATTCTGGTAATGCACATTGTCATCGCCCGTGCCATGAATGATCATAAGGTTACCGGCTAATTTACCGGCATGAGTTAACGGAGAACCTTCCCTGTAGCCGTCAACATTATCGTTTGGTAAACCCATGTAGCGTTCCTGGTAAATATTATCATACAATGTTTGTAAGGCAACAAATGAAACAGCAATACTGGTTTTATAAACATCCGCATGACGGAACATACAATGCAAACTCATTTGTCCGCCACCGCTCCAGCCCCAGATACCAATCCGTTTTTCATCAACAAAGGAGTAAGTTGAAATAATTTTTTTAGCAGCTTTTGCCTGGTCATCGGCAGCCAGTAAACCTATCTGGCGGTAAATACTTTTTCTAAAATAACGGCCACGGGGTACACGGGTACCACGGTTATCTATGCTGATGATTATATAACCCAGTTGATTACTTAGGTATTGATGCCAGAGATTATCACCGGTGCCCCAGTTATCCTGCACAGTAGAACCAGCGGGCTCTCCATATACATGAAATAAAAGCGGGTATTTTTTTTGTGCATCAAAATTGATTGGTTTTATCATCCAGGCATCAAGCACTACATCGCCAATATCTATTTTAAAAAATTCTTTATTACGTAAACCCAGTTCGTTCATTTTTGCTTTTAATGCGGCATTGTCTTCCAGTAATTTTATTTCTTTGTGTGTATTAAGATTGATCAACGAGATCCGTCTGGGTGTTGTTGCATTCTCAAAACTATGAATGGCAAATTTTGCATCAGCAGATATTTGGTAACTGTGTTGGCCCGCCATATCAGCAGGCGATACTCTTTCTGCTCCGCCACTTCCATCCAACCTGCTGCGGTACAAATAACGTTGTGTAAAATTTTCAGGCGAAGCAATATAATATACAAAACCGCCAACAGGATCAATGCAGTTTATATTTACCACATCAAAATTTCCTTTGGTGATGACCTTCATTTCTTTTCCATCACGGGATACTTTATACAAATGCAGCCAGCCATCTTTTTCGCTGGTCCAGGTAAAAGATTTTGTATTATCGAGCCAAACAATATTATCATGTATATCCAGAAAGGCGCTGTCTTTATCTGTAAGAATATTTTTAAGCGACATGGTTTTTGTATTGCCTACCCAAACGGTGTTGGTGTTTTGCAGGCGGTTTAATTGCTGTATCATCACTTCATCTGAGCCCGGTATATAATCCATCCTGGCTAAATAGTTATTGCGGGGATCGCCGGGTACGGCAAACCATTTTGTTTTTCCGCCAGCGGCAGAGATAACACCAACTTTAACGGCAGAATTTGCTGTGCCCACTTTTGGATAAGGCAATGGAATTGGTTTTGAATAATTAGAATCAACATTGTTGATCATATAAAATGTTCCAACTCCTTTTGTATCCGATTGCCAGTAAGCAATATTTTTTCCATCGGGGCTCCAGCGAAAACCATCCAGGTTGTCCAGCTCTTCTTCATACACCCAATCAAATGTTCCGTTGATGATATTATTGCCGCCATCTTTTGTTAACTGCGTAATTGCACCGGTTGTAATATCTTCTGCATAAATATTCAGTTTGCTTACATACGCTACTCTTCCGCCATCGGGCGAAAATTTAGCAAACATGAGTGTGGCTTCTTCAAGCCGCTTGCCTAATTGCGTTAGCTTTCCATTTGCAAGATTAAGCACCCAATAATCGCCTCTTGAATTTTGCCGCCACACTTTACGGGTATTGGTGAAAATCAATAGTTTGCTGTTATCATTGCTCCAGATATAATTGGCAACAGACAATGGTTTGTTTGATCCTGCGGGGATCAGTTGTTTGGCATTAACCAAAACTTTTCTTGTTCCGCTTTCTGCATCATATACTACAATATCATTTCCTTTTGCATCTGTATTATTCTCAAGCGTAGAGTAACCTCTGTTATCCTTCATCCATCTTATTGGTCCAAAACCTTTTGCCCGGTATAAATTATTGGAGTAAATATCTTCTAAGGTTAATTTTTTATTTTGAGCAAAGCTGTTACTGCTGCAAAATACTGCGATGATAAAAATTAGTGCGAATGAAAGTTTACGGTTCATGCTGTAGATTTTATTTTTAAAAAAATTGTAGTTATAATTGTTCAACCAAATAAACAGCACCTTTCGCTGTTTTAAATTCAACATTGCCATCAGGCAGTTTTTTAAAGCTAACATGCTTACCATTGCTGCTGATTTTTATACCCGGTTTAAATTCAATTCTGCAAATTTCTCCAGCCTTTGATAGTATATTAAGTTGTGTCAGTTTTTTATTTTTCCAAATAAAATCCAGTTCAAAACCGCCTCTTGCACAAAGGCCTTTAAATTCACCATCACTCCATTCATCAGGTAAAGCAGGTAATAATTTTATAAACCCATCATGCGATTGCATCAGCATTTCAGTAACCGCTGCGGTAACACCAAAGTTGCCATCTACCTGTAAAGATCTGCCGCATAATGCAAACATCGAAGTACAGCTCTGTTCTTTTAAATAGCCTTTATAAATTTTATTAGCCCGGTTACCATCTTTCAGCCTTGCCCATAAAGCCATTTTCCATGCTCTTGAAAAACCCGTTGATGCATCACCTCTTTCTTCCAAAACTTTTTTATAAGATTCAATTAATGCAGGCGTTCTTTTTTCGTACAACACTTTGCCGGGGTATAATCCATACATATGTGAAAAATGCCGGTGATTTTTTTCCAGCGATTTCCAGTCATCGGCCCATTCCTGTAAAGAACCATCCTTACCAATTTGCGGCGGCACTAATTTTTCTCTGGCTGTTTTAACCTGTTGAACAAAAACATCTTCTTTTCCTAAAACTTTTGCGGCTTCAATATAATAACCAAAGAGATCGTACAAAATCTGCATATCAATAGATGAGCCGGCACAGATTGTTGTGCCTTCACGAAATCCTCCTGTTACTTCATCAAAGTAGGGTTTGTTGCCACCTCCATCCGGAAAGTTTTCTGGCGAAGTAGAAGGATTGGTGACTAACCATTTTCCATTGGGGTGTGGCACTAAAAAATCCATAAAGAATTGAACAGAACCTTCCATCAACGGAAAAGTTTCTTTTAGAAAATTTTTATCCATTGTGTATTGATAATGCTCCCACAAATGAGTGCAGAGCCATGCACCACCAACTGTAAATGTTCCCCAGGTTGGGCCATCCATTGGTGCAGCTACTCTCCATATATCTGTATTCTGATGCAGCACCCATCCTCTTGCGCCATAATGTTCACGGGCAACCTGTGTGCCCTGGTCTGTTATTTCTTTTATTAAACGAACCAAAGGTTCGGCACATTCAGAAAGGTTGCCACTCTCTACAGGCCAGTAATTCATTTGGGTATTAATGTTGGTTGTGTATTTCGAATCCCAGGAAGGATTCATATTATCATTCCAGATACCCTGCAGGTTAGCAGGCTCAGTCCCGGGTCTTGATGAACCGATCATCAGGTACCTGCCGAATTGATAACTCAAAGCGGCCATTGAAGGATCTGGTTCGGTTTGTATTTTTTTAACCCGTTCCGGTGTAGGCAAAAAAGAATTTTTAGTATTTGATAATTGTAATGAAACCCGATCGAAATATTTTTTATGATCTGCAATAGCTGATGCAAGGATGCTATTGTAATTTTTATTTTCAATGGCTTTGAAATAAGTTGTTACTCTTTGATGTTGATCTGCACTTACATCTTTGTAATTCACAAAATTGGTAGCTGCTGCAAAATAGATTGTTACCGAATTTGCATTTTCTATAATTAGATTTACATCATCTGTTTTCATGGTGCCTCCTTCCGGTACAGCCTTTACTCTTGCTTCATACCTCATCTTTCCTTCTACGCCCATATAGTCGGCCGACTTTCCGGTAAGCATTAACCCATCGTTGCCATACGGATCCATTTTAAAATAATCAGTTGCATAATTGGAATGTGTTTGATTTCTTTCTCCCCTGAGATTTGCAGTAAAAGAAATACTGCCGGGCTTATCGGCTGTTATACGCACTACAATTACCTGGTCGGGTGCCGATGCAAGCACTTCTCTTTTATAAGTGATTCCACTGGAAATATAAGTAACGCCTGTAATTCCGGTTTCCAGGTCAAGCCATCTTTTATAATCAGTGATGCTATCCTGATTTTTAAAAAATAAATGCAGATTGGCCAGGCATTGATATTTCATTTGTTCAACCGGGTAGCCCATTGTGTTTCTGCCGAATAAATTGTGAGCGGCTAAATATTTTTCTTCGAATACCAGTTTTTGTATTTCGGGCAACACTTTATAACCGCCTTTTACCACTGTTGAATAAGGCCCCCCTGACCAGTAAGTTTCTTCATTTAACTGAATGCGTTCTTCGCCATTTTTTCCAAATACCATGGCACCCAGGCGGCCATTACCTACCGGCAGGGCTTCATCCCATTTTTTTGCCGGAGCAGTATACCATAATAAAGTAGCTGGATTAAAGTTCAGGGTATTGATCTTAAAAGGGGTTTCAGATGGCTGTGCCTGAATGGTTAATACAGAGAAGAATAGAGCTATAAAAAATGAAAGTTTACAATGATTCATAATTGAATATCAATTAAAATGCATGCAGAAAAAATATAAAATAATCAATAAAGACTTCTCTACATGAAGATAATTTTTTTAAGTTAAGATTTCACAATCATTTTAACATTACAAGTAATGCCCTTTTGATTAGTTTTTTATAAAGGCCGGTCCTATTTTTGTATCCAGATGTACAAACAATATTTTTCAAAGGAGGAAGCCCTGCAGAAAGCAAAGCAGTATTGTGCTTACCAGGAACGTTGCCACAGTGAGGTGAAAGATAAGCTTTACAGTTTTGGATTAAATAAAAAAGACGTGGATGAATTGCTGAGTGAACTCATCAGCGATAATTACCTGAATGAAGAACGGTTTGCCATTCAATACGCAGGAGGCAAATTCAGGATAAAACAATGGGGAAGGGTTAAGATCAAATATACACTTAAGCAAAAACAGGTGAGTGAATATTGTATAAAAAAAGCTTTGAAAGCGATTAATGAAACGGATTATAACAAAACAGCAAAAAAACTATTTGAGCAAAAATTAAAAACACTAAAGGCAGAAAAAAATATTTTCAGCAAAAAGAAAAAACTGCAGGATCATTTAATGCAGAAAGGTTTTGAAAACGACCTCGTTAGAAAATTGATTGCAACCATGTAGTGTTTATTTTATTTTTGAAATTGTAAGATGATACCTTAATGACCTTAGTTGATTAACAACCGTATCCATATCGCAGATCAATGCTGCCCTGTTGTATGCATTCACCTCAAAAATACCATTCGTCTTTTTTTCATTTTTTCCCAATTGGTCAAGACAAACAAAACATCGACTGAATATACCAATAGAAAGCATGCCTATGAATTTTTGTACGTTGGCTTTGGGATAGCCGGATCTTAAAGCCGCATCTTTACCCAGTTTTAAAACAGCGCCATAATAATTTCGGAGGTTTCCGATGTGGGTTGCTGTGGTAACCAGTGTGTTCACCCCGGCTTCCCTGTCTTTATACACATCAAAAATATCGTTGCTAACCTGCATTAAGCCACCAAGGCAGTAAAGCATTTTTTCTTCCCCATTTTGTAAAGGATGATCAAAAGCTGTTCTGTAATAGAGTAGTGATTCTGCACCTTTACGGATGCTGATGTCTTTAATCACTTCGTAAGATAAACCCGGGTTATCCTGCTGTTTACTCAGTAATTGTGCATGAAAAACTTTGAATATTTGCTGCTGCATTTGTGCTGGCTGCTTCGCATTAGCCAGTGCTGTCTTATAAAAATGAAGAAATAATTTTTCGCTGGTGCTGTTTCCGGTAAACATTTCGGGCTTTTCAATAAAATCTTTTACTCCTTGTTCAGAAAGTCTTTGCTTATCAAAAAAATCATCACCCAATCCTGTCATAGCTCCCTGGCAGGTGCTGGCCAGTCTTTCTTTGTCTGTCATGGGTTCGCCACGCAGGGTACAAAAAGCCTCTCCCAACACTGCAGGCACTGCCAGGCCATAATAGCGGGTTATTTTTTCCCGGTCATTTTCATCAAGGCTGCCATCATTTTCTGCCAGCAAGGGGCTGACCTTTTTTCTAATGTATTTTTTCTGCCTGTTAATATTGGATATGGTAGTAAAAGGCGTTTGTATGTTTTGTAAGAACCTGTATATGCTTTGAATGATGGGCATGGCTATTTACTATCTTTTTTAATTAAAGTGAAAATAATAAATAAAAATCAGGCCGCAGGTAATATAAATACTATTAAAATTATTTAAGGCTGGAAACAATTGTTTCAGCAGGTTTAATTGCAATAACGATGTTCTTATATATTGAGCCCAGTGATTTGAATTCTGCAGGTAAAATCAATTTGCCGGCTTTATTTACAATACCAATTTTGTCATTAAGTACAACCCTGGCAAACCCATTATCAAAATCATAGGCTCCCTGGTAAATAAATTCTGTTAATGCCTTGCCCTTATTGTCAAGCAAACCCCATTTAGCATCTTTCACAGCCCATACCCTGTCTTCGCTCATATACAGTATACTGCTGTATTTAAAATCTATAATTACATTTCCCTTACTATCTATAAGGCCAACAAGATTATCTTTTTGTACAGGAAAAGTTCCGTTGCCGGGAGGGCCGGCATTATCATATTTGGAATTGTTTACAGGTTCTCCTTTTTTGTTTATCAGGTAAAACTTATTATTCAGCTTAACCATGGCGGCAGCTTTGGAAAAGCTACTTGCCAGGTCAAATTTCATGTCAATCACTTTATTGCCCAGGGTATCTATAAATCCCCATTTACCGTTTTCTTTAACAAGGGCGAGGCCTTCAGTAAATTGATTAGCCTCTTCCCAAGTTTTTGTATTTATAGGTTTGCCGTTTTTATTTACATAATAGTACCTGTTGCTATTGTCTTTGATAATAATAAAGCCAGCAATGCATTTACTTCCTTCTTTTGCTTTAACATTGAAAACCTCATTTCCTTTTTTATCTAAATAATATATTATACCGGTTTGTCCGCTGGTGGCATAGGCAATCCCTTCGGAATATGGCCCTTTAAAATAAGTGTACAGGTCTTTTATCTTTTTGAAATTTTTATCTGCAAGATGTGGGGCCGATATGCTGGTGTTTTGCAAAGCAGCAATACCCTCACTGAAATTTACTACTGAGTAATAACTTTCTGTGTTTAATATTTTGCCGGTATGATCGTAAAAATCATACAAGGTTGATTTCTTTCCTACGAATATACCTTCTTTATTAAAGTCTCCGGCTTCTCCAAAGGTTAATGTATTTTTGGAATTAGTTACCAGGTTAATTAATTGAACTGTTGCATCTGCATTTAATTTTATAGAATCTTCATTTACTGTAAGGCTATGCCCGTAGTTTTTTAAAATAAGATCGGTAAAAGTCTTTTGTATATTCCCGTTCAGATCATATACTTTAACCTTATCATTATAATGATAAACAATTCTTTTTTTACCAAGAATTACCCCGTTAGCACTATCAGCCTTTATAAAAACATTTCCGTTTATATCGCCTACCTCGTACTTGCCATTAAGTTTGGTATAATACCTGGCATAATTGGTATGAGATACAAGATCATATTTAGGTTGTAATATGCTGGCACCCCTGCTGCCCATCATTCCATATTTACCATCCAATTTAAAAATAATGTAACCGTTTTTGTCTATATCCACCTGTTCATATCCAATAGGCAGTATAGGTTGGCCGGTACTGTCCATCACTCCTTTTTTGTTATTAAGTTCAATTATAAAGAGTCCGCCTGCATTACGTGACGAGATCCTTTCAAAAGTTTTTGACTGAATTACTTTACCTGTTTTATTGATCAATACATATTCCCCCGGTACTTTTACAGTCTGTTTACCTGCGCCACCCATGTTATATCCTTTCTTTTTTGCTACAGATGCATAGCCGCTGTAAAAATGGTTAGCATCTTCGTATTCGGCTGCAATAACCAGGTTGTTATTTTTATCAATGTAACCGTATTTACCAGCCGGGAGGATTTTAACTGCAGCCAGTCCATCACTGAAGGCTGAAAAACCGCCATACATGGCTGGTATGATTATTTTGTTTGTCTTATCCAGGAAACCAAATTTTTCTTCTTTCTCAAAATTTATTAATCCCTCACTTACGGGGCCCAGGTAATCATATTCAACCGGTATAATTACTTTTCCATTCATGTCTACAGCGCCCCATAAAAAACCGTAGTCAGGTTTTCTCTTCTTTACAACCGCCAAACCTTCGCTGAAATTTTCTATCTCATAAAATTGGGGCTCTATTAAAACCTTTTGCAGCATGGCTGAGTATAAGCCGGCACTATTTGTTTTGTCTTTAATTTCAAAAATTCCTTTTTCACCGGTAGATCTTATTGCTTTGTATTCCAGGGGTACCACAACTTTTTTAGCCTCGTTAATAACGCCATATACTTTTTCCGAAGTTCCTTTGTAAATCAAACTGTATCCATCACTAAAATTATAATCAACCTTATAATCCTGGCTAAGGGCAACAGTAACGGGAAAAAAGAATAAAATAAAAGGAGCTATAAAAAATTTCATATTTGCATGATTTACGTTTTAAAGTTAATAAAACCAAGACAATGATCTATCAGGAATATTGGATATAAATGCAGGGATAAGCTATACAGACAACAGTACCCAGACCAGCAAAAAATTAACAACTACCTTCGCAAAAGATTTTTATGTATGACATTTAATGATTTAAACTTAAACGGCCCCCTGCTTAATGCGTTGGATGAACTTGGCTATATAACGCCTACAACCATCCAGCACAGGGTATTCCCGGTTGTAATGAGCGGAAGAGATGTATGCGGTATTGCACAAACCGGTACCGGTAAAACTTTTGCATACCTGTTGCCATTGCTCAGGTTATTGAAATTCAGCAAAGAAAAAAATCCACAGATACTTGTTATAGTACCCACAAGGGAACTGGTGACACAGGTAGTTGATACCGTAAGCCGGTTAACAACTTACATGAATGTAACTGCTGTTGGTGTTTATGGCGGAGTAAATATAAATACGCAATGGAAGGATCTGCAAAATGGTGCAGATGTGCTGGTGGCAACACCGGGCAGGCTGTATGACCTGATGCTGAACGGCGCTTTTAAAACCAAGTCAATTAAAAAACTGGTTATTGATGAAATGGATGAAATGCTGAACCTCGGTTTCAGAACGCAGGTGAAAAATATACTTGATCTTTTACCGGCAAAAAGGCAAAATCTTTTGTTTTCGGCTACTATAACTCCTGAAGTGGAAACACTGATGGATACTTATTTTAATAATCCGGAAAGAGTAGAAGCTGCACCAACAGGAACGCCGCTTGAAAATATTGAACAGACCTATTATGCTGTACCTAATTTTTATACAAAAGTAAACCTGCTCCACCTGTTGTTAACAGCGGATACAACAATGACAAAGGTTCTGGTCTTTGTTGCTACAAAAAAGCTGGCGGATGAACTCTATGAAGAACTGGAAATAAAATTCCCCGGTACGGCTGGTGTTATTCATTCCAATAAGGAGCAGAACCACCGTTTTAATACCGTAAAACAATTTCATGCAGGAGTATACCGCTTTATCATTGCAACAGATATTGTTGCAAGAGGAATTGATGTGGCAGAAGTAACTCATGTTATCAATTTTGATGTACCCGATGTGCCTGAGAATTATATTCACCGTATCGGCCGTACCGGCCGGGCCGATAAAAAAGGTATTGCCAGCAGTTTTGTAACAGAAACAGAAAAACCTTTGTTGCAGGCTATTGAAACTTTGATGAAGCAGCCAGTTGCTGAAGCAGCTTTGCCGGAAGAGCTGGTGATCTCCGATGTTTTAACGGAAGATGAAAAGCCAAAGGTTTATATGAAGACCATCCAATTAAAAATTCCTAAAAAAGAAGAAAGAGGCGCATCCTTTCATGAAAAATCGGCCAAGAACAGCAAGGTAAATTTTATAGTAAGAAAGAAGGACAGGATGAGGAAGAAATACGGTAAGCCCATAAAACGAGCTCCTAAAAAATAATGTTACTGATCTCCATGTATGAATCTGCCCAGATATTGATATTGGTTGTTTTTACCCTGGCCCTGGTTTATGCCGTAAAGTTTTTACAAAAAAAGAAAACCACAGTAACAGATCCTGTACCTGTACATTTAAAAAATATATTGCAGGAGCAGGTACCTTTTTACCAAAAGCTAAATAAAGAAAAGCAAACTGCTTTTGAAGAAAGCGCCAGCCATTTTTTGGCTACAACAAAGATCACGGGTGTTAGAACAACTGTGGATGATATTGACAGAATACTGATCGCAGCCAGTGCCATCATTCCCATATTTAATTTTCCGGAATGGGAATATCACAATTTAAACGAGGTGTTGCTTTACCCTGAATCATTTGACCATGAGTACAACCAGGAAGGAGAAGGCCGGAATATATTGGGCATGGTTGGTACCGGTGCCATGAACCATGTAATGATATTATCGCAGCATGAACTGAGGCAGGCATTTTTAAATGAAACCGGTAAAACCAATACAGCCATTCACGAGTTTGTACACCTGCTTGATAAAAGTGATGGCGAAATTGACGGCTTACCGGAAGCTTTAGTTGATAAGAAATACATCAAACCCTGGTTACAGCTAATGCAACAGGGGATAAAAGATATTTATGATGATAACTCAGATATTAATCCTTACGGTGCAACCAACGAAGCAGAATTTTTTGCCGTTGTATCTGAATATTTTTTTGAACGGCCCGACCTGCTGAAAGAAAAGCATCCCCAGCTTTATGCTTTGCTGTTAAAAATATTCAATCCTTCAGATAATACAGCGCTTGCAAAATGATGATTTTTACGGTAACACATCAAGCAAGTACTGCATTACATCAAACCTATTTAAAAACCATCACCGGGTATATTTTCTTTGTATTGATAAAACAGCAACATAGGTCTGTTATTTCTCAACAATAAAAATATATCAGTCATGAAAAAGATTATCAGTAAAATATTTGCACTGGTTGTCATTGCCGCAACCCTGCTTTCTTTCACACCAAATTTCGGAGGCGAAGGATTCGAAATTTTAGTAAACGGAAAAATTGTGGTCCAGAAATATGGGGGCGACATGGATAATGTAAAATTCCTGGAGCTGAGTAAAACTTCTCCCAAGGATAAATTAAGTATCCGGTATTATCATTGTGGTAAAGTAGGTAAGAACAGGATGGTGACCATTAAAGATGCAGATAATAACATGATAAAGGTCTTTCGCTTTACAGATGTAGCTACACCTGTTGGTGAAATGAGTTGCACCATCCAGGACCTGCTCAGTTTAAAGAAGGGCAGCAGTCAGGTCTTTAAATTGTATTATTCATCAAGCGAATTACCCAAGGGGCGCCAACTGGCTTCGGTCATCCTGGGAAATACAGATAAAGTACAGCCATAAAATAGCAGCAATGCAAATGCCCTGTATGTTTTTACATGCAGGGCTTATTCAGCTGGTAAAACAATTTCATAAGTTTTCCCCTGTTTAACCGTTAATGACCTTCCCCTCAACCAGGGGTTAAGCCATTTTAATATTTTATAATTGCTGCCGTTGTTACGGGCATAGGTAGAGAGGTTTTGAATATTTTGCGTAACTAAAATCTTCCTGGTTTTTACAGGCTCATAAACTGCAGCAGGCGGCAGATCAAATCCTAAAGAATCTGCATTGCTTAAAAGATGCTTGAAAGTAAGTATGCGGTAAATATATCGTTGTGTTTCTTCTGGCAATACCAGGTCGTAATAATTGTTTGTGCCCTGGTATGTGCTGCGCTCATTGTATCCACCCATACCACAATTGTAAGATGCAGCTGCAGCTGTCCAGTTGCCAAATTTTTCATAAGCTCTTTTTAAATAAATACATGCAGCATCGGTAGATTTAGCTACATGATAACGTTCATCTACTGTAGCATTGGTTTCCAGGTTATAACCGGGAGCTGTGCCTTTCATAAATTGCCAAAAACCCGAAGCGCCAACTTTAGATACCAGGTTCTGCAGGTTACTCTCAGCCACACACAGGTATTTAAAATCATCCGGAATATTATTGGCTTTCAATTGTGCCTCAATTTGTGGAAAATAGCGGGCTGATAATTTAAGCATATAATAAATATTACCGGGTTGGTAATAATTGTACAGCAGTTCCCGGTCAAGCTGCTCCTTAATTTCCCATCGCTGTAGTGGTACAGATTCACCGGCAAAACTCATACTTGCAGGAATAAAGGGTGGCGGCATATGGGCATACAATGCTGCATTTTTATTGGCCTCCCGGGCAGGGTCTTCCTTAAAACCAAGTATTGATAAAACAACCAAACAGACTAGCATCCCGGAAATGAAGGTTCCTGTTAATATCAATTTTTTCATAAAGATTGTTTTTTGTACACTTATAATATAGGTTGCCGGGTTCACAGTTAAGGTCACATATATTATGCCAGTAGTAAAAGACAATATCAGCAAACGATATCAGATAATTTCTGATACATGCCGGTGAATATTTTTTGCAAGCAATGCGGTAGGTACATCATTCTCATCGCCGCCAAAAGGGTCTTCGATTTCCTCGGCTATCAGTTCAAGGCTTGCCAGTACATAAAATACAAATGCAACCACAGGTATTACATAAAAACCTAACTGGAAAACATAACCAAAAGGAAGTGTCATGATGTAAAAGAAAATGAATTTTTTAATGAACACACTGTAAGAATAAGGTATGGGTGTATTTTTTATCCGCTCACAGGCGCCGCATATATCTGTAAAGGATTGTACTTCTGTATTTAAAAAAAGCAACTGCTCACCTGTGATCTTTTGTTGTGTATACAGTTGTTGTATATGCTGGTAGATAAGCATAGCTACCTGGTTTGGGATATGTTTGGCCTTGTCAATCTCCCGGAAAAGATCCTTGTGTTCCTCATCTTCAAAAAGCTCAACCCTTGTCTGTTCTTTGTGCAGGTGATTGTGCAGGGCATAAGCATAGGCCGGTATTATTTTGCGGAAGAAAGCTCTTTGTTCGGTTGCTTCGGCGGGCAACATGGCTTGTAATTTCATGGCCAGGTTACGGCTGTTGTTAACCAGGCTTCCCCATAATTTACGGCCTTCCCACCAGCGGTCGTATGCGGTGTTGGTTCTAAATACAAGTAACATGGAAATGGCAAAGCCCAGCAGACTATGCATGATGGGAATGTTTTTGATGTGGCTGGTTTCAGCAAGTTTCCAGTGTTCAAGCTCCAGCCATGCGATAATGCCGGCATATATAGATACTCCTATAATTAGCGGCAATAATTTGCGAAAGGTATCTGCCTTATGAAATTTAAAAATAAAAGTGAACCAGTCCCTGGTATTGTAAGAGATCATGAAGCGGTTGTTTTTTCAAAAATAAGCAATAGGAATATATTATAGGTGTTTGTGAAAATGTGGCAGGAAGCTGTTATTATTTTTTGTTTCTTTATAGTAAAATAGGTAATCATGAAAAAAATATTGATCGTTCTGTTCCTGACGCTTCCTTATTTATCAAATGCCCAACTGGTAAGCAACTTAATAAAACTATTGAATTAGTAATGCCCAAGCAGGCGGGGGATACACTTTGTGGTACAAGGGGAGCAGCTGTGGTATGGCATCCTGTACAAAAAAAATACTATGCAGCTTTTGCAGGAAATGCCAGATTCCCCCTGGCTGTTTTTAATGAGGCCGGTAGAAGGCTTTCGGACGAGAACCTGGCTTGTATGTATGACCTGAGAGGCCTTTGGTATAACACCAAGCTTAAAAAGATCAGCGGCAATGGTTATAATAATATTGGCTGGTTTAGTTATACGCTTGATTTAAAAGGCATACCTGTAAGCAGTGAGGTTTATGCTGCGGGAATGAATCAACCTGAGGCTCAAAGTGTTGGTACCTATAATGCAAAAGCAAACCAGGTATATTTTCTGGAAGGGCAGCGCATTCATGTTTATAACAAGGAAGTTATGCTGGAAGAAGACAGCACTGTAACGCTTTATCCCGGCCTGAGTAAAAAACCTCCTGTTGATGAAGAAGAACCCGCAGAGCCGTCGTCGCATAGTAAAGATTACAGCAGCACAGTCCTGGTTTATACTGGCATTCCCAAAGCAGAATTTGGCTTATTGAATGTAGTAGAAAAACAGGTTGAATTGTATAACAGGAAAACCGGGTTTCTTACACAAAAATTAAAATTACCTGCTGATTTACCGACCTGGGGTGCTTTTAATTTCAGTTATGCAAACGGAGTTTATTGGGCATTTGACCAAGGTACAAGAACCTGGACGGGCTATAAATAAGGAGACAAACAGAAATATAGAGGAGAGCGTAATTTATTATGCTCTTTTATTTTTATCACCCAATAAATAACGGGTACATTTAGTAAACCTTACCTGCTTGTGTGTTCATTTTTTTCTTCTTCATTGTCGTTGTCTGCAAGATCATCTGTCCAGTCTTCTTCAGGCAGGTTATCAGGGTCTGCCTGGCGATCTTTTTCTACTTCATTAAGTGCAACAGCTTCAATTGCAGGGTCGTCTTCCAGTGCATCAAGCTCCTCAGCGTTAATGCCTTCTTCTTCATAAGTTGCATCGTCGGTATCTAATTGATCATCTCCATCTGTAGCAGCAGAAAATTCCATCGTATCATGTTTCAGATCAGATTTGATATCTTCTTCATCAGTTGTTTTCTTTTTCATAATTGGTTGTTTGGTTTTTAAGAAGCAAAACTGTGCCAGTTTTTTACAGAGGTTATTTTGTCTAATTTATATAGCCCGATAAATACTACCTGCCTGCCATTTATAAAGGTATACTTATTTATAACCCGGGGTCGTTAAAAGTATTGCCTTGCTTAAGGTCGCCGCTTGTATAGCCTTTTTTAAACCAGTACATGCGTTGTGCCGATGTGCCATGGGTAAAAGCATCGGGTACCACTTCGCCGGTGGATTGTTTTTGCAGCCGGTCATCGCCAATGGCATTGGCAGCATTAAGCGCCTCATCAATATCACCCTGGTCCAAAATGTTTTTCATTTTTTGGGTATGATGCGCCCATACACCTGCCAGGAAATCGGCCTGCAGTTCCAGCATCACTGAATAGCGGTTGCCTTCTGCTTCGCCGGACTGTGCCCGAAGCTGGTTTACTTTTGCCGCAGTTCCATTCAGGTTTTGTATATGATGCCCTACTTCATGTGCCACTACGTATGCCATAGCAAAATCACCCGGGGCATTAAACCTGGTTTGCAGGTCCTGGTAAAAAGAAAGATCTATATAAACTTTGCTATCGCCGGGACAATAGAATGGGCCGGAGGCCGAGCTTGCATTTCCACATGCAGATGAAACCCCACCCCGGAATAAAACCAATGTTGGTTCAGCATAGTTACCTCCACTCTCTGCAAAAAGCTTGTTCCATACATCTTCAGTTTCGGCCAGCACCACTTTTACAAATCCGGCACGTTCATCATCTGCTTTTTGCTCTTCGGGAGAAAGTGTTCTCTGGTTTTGCTGCTGTGTGATCTGGGGTATCTGGTTGGGGTCTATTTCGCCCCCGCCCAAAAAGGAATATATGATGTATATAATAACACCAATAACCCCACCACCGGTTGCAAGCCCGCCACCGCTCATGCCCCTGCGATCTTCAACATTTGAACTGCCTCTTCTGCCTAGCCATTTCATAGTATGTAGTTTAAATGAAAAACAGGCCGACTGCCCGATAAATAAGTACAGTAAATTACCTAATTTTATTTAAGCACAATGCGTACCAGTTTTTTTCAGAACTACCCGGATGGAATAATGGGGAATTTTGATGTAAAGTAAGTGCTGTTCCGGTTATTTTTTACCTCTTCCGTGCAATCTTTTTTACAGCTTTCTTTGCTGCTTTTTTAATTATCTTTTTTGCAGGCGCAGCCTTCTGTACCACTTTTTTTACTGTGGCCTTAACTGCTTTTTTGGCGGGTGCGGCTTTCTTCACAATCTTTTTCGCAGCTTTTTTTGCATCCTTTTTAACGGGTGCAGCTTTGTTTACTACTTTTTTTACTGCAGCCTTTACTGCTTTTTTAGGTGCGGTCTTTTTCTTAGGAGCAATATTCTGTATCGTTGTCTTTACGGTTTCAATTGCGCTACCTGCCATTTCAACCAGGTTATTTTTGGCAACTACAACTTTACCGGCCATGTATGCCGCATCGCCTGCTATCTTATTTAACATGGATTCTTCTGCAACTGCTTTTTTTTGATTGTTTTTTTTCTGT
>JBBSJI010000041.1:0-25875 GCA_038257425.1 Chitinophagales bacterium | reverse complement strand
CTGTTTTGCCACCATCAAACTCCTTGAGTATGTTGGCAATCTGTGTGGGACTAAATTGACTCTTTTTCATAATAGTTTACATTTTTAAAGTTAACAATTTTGTCTACTTTTAAAACGTACTATTTTTGGGGGAGCTTACATATAGACCAAGTTCATCCTCAATTATATGATGAGACAACTGCAGGCGCATACCTCGATGAAAGGTTGAGAGAAATTGGATTAAAGGCTTAAAAATTTCTGACTGCCAAAAGTTTTCCATAATATTATTGAAAGATTGTTATTGAAAAAAATCCTACGGCATATTCCTTTTTTAAAAGCGGTGTTTGTTCACAGTGTTTCTGCTTTTGGCGGTCCCCAGGGACATATAGGAATGGTGTTAAAAACATTCGTTGAAAGGCGCCGTGACCTTACTAAGGAAGAGTTAATGGACTATATTTCTTTTTGCCAGCTTTTACCTGGAGCGTCATCTACCCAAACCTTAACACTGATTGGTTATAAAAGAGGAGGGATAAAATTAGCTGTATTAACACTGTTGATATGGATCTTACCAGCCTGTATTCTTATGGGTGGCCTTTCTTTTTTTGTAAGAGATATTGAAAATACCAACGTCAAGAATACCCTCTTTAATTTTATTCAACCAATGGCGATTGGGTTTTTAGCTTATGCTGCATTTAAGGCTTACCAGCTCAATATAAAAAACACAATTACTCAAATAATAATGTTGGTAGCCTTATTATGTACATATATTTTTTTTAGAACTCCGTGGATTATTCCTTCTTTGATAATACTGGGTGGTATTGCCACTAATTTCAGCAATAGACGAATTCCCGAAAAGGAAGTGGTTAAACCAAAGCAAATCCGGTGGACTAATATCTGGCTTTTTGTTTTAATTTTTGTAATAGCAGGTATCTTGAGCGAAACAGCCCGTAAGCAAAACTGGGAAAATAAAAAGCCTTATAACCTTTTTGAAAACTTCTATAGATTTGGATCATTTGTTTTTGGAGGCGGTGATGTTTTAATTCCGTTAATGCTCGATCAATATGTAGTAAGGCCTACCTCTGAAAAGATGACAAAAAAGAATCCAGATATGATAAAGATAGAAAGAGATGATTTACTTACAGGTGCGGGCATGGTAAGGGCTATACCAGGTCCGGTTTTTTCCATTGCATCTTTTATGGGGGGTATTGCTTTAAAGAAGGAAGGTCCGGGAATTCAGTTATTAGGGTGTGTTATAGGTTCAGTAGCTATATTTTTACCCAGTGCGTTATTAGTTCTTTTCTTTTTTCCTGTCTGGCAAAAATTAAAAAAATTTGTGGTTGTTTTCCGATCTCTGGAAGGTATTAATGCTGCAGTAGTAGGCATTATGCTTGCAGCTACTTTTTATCTGCTTAAGGATGTTTCCATCTTGTCATTAAATGTTTTCAGTATATTAAATCTTGCAGTTATACTTGGCACTTTCCTGGTATTAAACTTTACAAAAATACCTGCTCCGTTCATTGTATTATTTTGCCTTATTATCGGCCTGATCTTTTAATGGCTGTCGGTAATAGCCCCCGATTTCAATTTCCTCTTTAACTACATCCGGAACTAAAAACCTAATTGACTTTTTTTGTTTTATCAAATTACGTACATGTGTAGACGAAATATCAAGGAGAGGCGCATTCAATATCTGAACTACTGCGCCATAGGTTTCCTGTACATCAAACCCTGGCCTTTTATAAATGTAGATTGGATAGTTTTGTACAATTACTTCATAGTTCTTCCATTTATGTATGTTTTGAAAACTATCACTACCCATAAGAATACAGAAATTATGATCAGGATATTTTTCTTTAAGATAGGCAAGACTATCTACAGTATACGATGGCTTAGGTAAACTAAATTCAACGGCACTTGCTCTTAAACCGCTCTCACCATCAATTGCTATCCTTATTAAATGCAACCGCTGATATTCGTTTAGCAATGAAGCTGCTTGTTTAAATGGATTTTGCGGAGAAACAATAAACCATACCTGGTTTAAATCTGTTTCATTTACTGCATAATTAGCAATAATAAGATGCCCGTTATGTACGGGGTTAAAGGAGCCAAAGTAAAGTCCGATCTTCATTTTAAACTGAAATGTATTTATTTTTCTTCTACCCAGATCTTTTCAGCTTCATTTATTCTTAAACTTAAGTGGTACCCCGCAATAGTTATTGAAATAGGGTCTCCAAGTGGGGCTTTTTGGTCTATTTTAACTGTTTCACCTGGGATACAGCCCATTTCCATCAGCTTTAGAAAAATATCGTCATTTTCAAAAGAAATTATAATCCCCGATTTTCCGACCTTCATTTCCGATAATTTTTTCTTCATGTAATCATTGCCTTTAATAATCTGAGTTACAAATGTATCAAATCAATATTGTTATCTAATTTCGATATAAGAAATATCAATATGGAAATAGTAAAATTTTATAGTCATGATAGAGCCCTGAGTTTAAAAGATAGAAAAAGGCTCAAGCAATTTCTTATTGGATTATTTAAGATTGAAAAAAAGAAATTCAGCAACTTAACTTATATTTTTTGCTCGGACGAATATCTGTTAGACATTAATAATGAATTTCTTAAACATGATTTTTATACAGATGTTGTAACATTTGATTTGAGCTTAAACAAAGAAGAAACAATTGGAGAGATTTATATAAGTGTAGACCGTGTAAGAGATAATGCCAAAAAGGCGAACATAACATTAAATAGTGAATTACACAGGGTTATCTTTCACGCAGCCTTACACCTTTGTGGATACAAGGATAAAAAAACAGAAGAGAGAACAATAATGGAGCAAAAGGAAGATTTTTATTTAAAGAAGTATTTTAATCAACTGTTCCACGTGAAATAACATAAACCCACAGTTTCACGTGGAACATAACTGAGTCTGGTGATTGCTTAACTTTGCGCCATGTTTCAAGAATATGATATTATAGTAGTAGGTGCAGGACATGCTGGCTGTGAGGCCGCAGCCTCAGCAGCAAATCTGGGTAGCAGAGTTTTGTTGATAACTATGAATTTACAAACTATAGCTCAAATGAGTTGTAACCCGGCTATGGGGGGTATTGCAAAAGGACAGATTGTTAGAGAAATTGATGCTATGGGCGGATATAGTGGTATAGTTACCGATAAAAGCATGATTCAGTTCCGAATGCTAAACAGGTCAAAAGGGCCGGCAATGTGGAGTCCGAGGGTTCAAAGTGATAGAATGTTATTTGCTGCTATCTGGCGGGAAATGCTGGAAAAAACACCCAATGTTGATTTTTACCAGGATACAGTACAGGGTATTTTGGTAAAAGACAATAAAGCTTATGGAATAACTACAGCCCTGGGGCACACAATTAAGGCAAAAGCAGTTGTTTTAACTAATGGCACTTTTTTAAATGGTGTTATTCATATAGGAGAGAAGAATTTTGGGGGAGGTAGAATGGCCGAGAAGCCATCTATGGGTATAACTGAGCAGCTTGTTTCTTTAGGATTTGAAACCAACAGATTAAAGACTGGAACACCTCCGCGTATTGATGGCCGCAGTTTAGATTATTCTAAAATGGAAGAACAAAAAGGTGATGATGAAATCGTGGGATTTAGTTACCTGGATATACATAAAATAAAGCCAGATCAACAAAAGAGCTGTTGGATTACATATACTAATGATCAAGTTCACGAACTTCTAAAAACAGGATTTGAACAAAGCCCGATGTACCAGGGACGTATTCAGGGAACAGGTCCAAGGTACTGTCCGAGTATAGAGGATAAAATAAGCCGTTTTGCTCAGCGGGACAGACATCAACTGTTTGTAGAGCCTGAAGGGAATAATACTATTGAGATATATGTTAATGGCTTTTCAACATCATTGCCAGAAAGTGTTCAATATCAAGCACTTAGGTTGGTTCCGGGCTTTGAGAACTGTAAAATGTTTCGCCCTGGTTATGCTATTGAGTATGATTTCTTCCCGCCAACCCAGCTAAAATTCAGTCTTGAAACTAAATTGATAAATAATCTATTTTTTGCGGGGCAAATTAATGGAACCACAGGTTATGAAGAAGCCGCTTGCCAGGGATTGATGGCGGGGATCAATGCTCATCAAAAAACGAAAGAACTTGAGCCTGTTATTCTTAAAAGAAGTGAAGCCTATATAGGGGTTTTGATTGACGATCTTATAAACAAGGGAACAGATGAACCTTACAGGATGTTTACAAGCCGGGCCGAATTCAGGACCTTATTAAGACAGGATAATGCAGACCTTCGATTAACTGAGAAAAGCTACCGCCTGGGCTTAGCATCACAGGAAAGAATGGAAAAAGTAAAAACGAAGAAAGAAAATGTAGAAAAAATAAAAAGCATTTTAGCTTCATTAAGCCTTAGCCCGGAAGAAACTTCCGGATTTTTAGAGCATGTACAATCATCAGCACTGTTAAACAAACAGAAAGCGGCACAGGTATTATTAAGGCCGATGATTGGGTTAAAAGAAATGATTAATTATATTCCTAAAGTAAAAGAAGCGCTAACGGGCTTTGATGCTGAAACACTTGAGCAGGCTGAGATACAGGTTAAGTACGACACCTACATTGAAAAAGAGAAAGAGCTGGTTTCTAAAATGAGCCAATTAGAAGACCTGTTGATTCCCGATAATTTTAATTATGAAAAACTGGTTTCATTAAGCAATGAAGCCAGGCAAAAATTTACAAAGATTAAGCCTAGAACCCTGGGCCAGGCGTCACGTATTTCTGGTGTAAATCCAAGTGATGTACAAATATTGATGGTTTTTATGGGTAGATAAAAATTTTATAAAATGGAATTGAATTTTTTAAGCAACACACCTAAAGAATTAATTTTTGAACATATTGCTGAATACCTGCATCACAAAAACTTAAGAGTAAGCAATCAGGATAATACCCGCCCATGGGGAGGCTTTTTTGTAATTAATGAGAACGAAACACAAAAATTCATCAACCTCTATTTTCCTCAACTAACTACAGAATCATTGAGCATTTCTGGAAAACTTAGTCCAAAAATACTGGTTATTGCTCCGGGCCAAAGGTTAAGCTGGCAATACCATTACAGGCGAGCAGAGATATGGAAACTTATTGGAGGAACTGCTGCCGTTATAACAAGCAACACTGACGAAGAAAAAGATACAAAGTATCTTAAAATTGGAGACATCATCAGACTGAAGCAAGGTGAGCGCCACAGGTTAATAGGATTAAAAGACTGGGGACTTGTAGCAGAAATATGGCAACACACCGATATTAAAAATCCGAGTAATGAGGATGATATTGTAAGATTACAGGATGATTTTGGCCGTTGATTAATATGCTGTTTTATTTATTGTTTCAACAAATTTTTTGATGCCAACACCATACGCACTTCACTGTAACTAAAATTAGCCGGCAAACTTTCTATTAAAATTTTAATGCTGGCCGACTCCGTTTTATTAACAACATCAATAATCAGCTTTTGTTTGTCTTTACTCACCACTTCATTAACATCTAACTCACCAGTTCCAACAAAATATGCAAGATGCCCCTCAATAGTACTGATACTAAAATTTCTTTCTCTTGCAATAGCAGCAATTTCTTTTCCTGTTTTGAAAAGTTCAAAAGAAATAGTTTTAGAATCAATCTTTACTTCAGCTGATCTTGGTTTTCTTTCTTTCTTGCTATTCAACGGTTTTAAATGCATGTTCGACTCAAGACCGTTTCTTTCGCAAAAACTTTCAACAGCTTCCAGTATCTCATCTCCATATTTTTCTGCCTTTGCTTTTCCAAAACCGCTAATCTGCATAAGATCTTTTTTGCTAAGCGGGAGGTATGTACAAATTTCTTGTAAAGAAGCTTGATTCGCTACCATATAAATTGCCTGGCCGGTTTCAGTGCAGACCATGTTGCGCCAACGCTTCAGTGTGTCAAATAGTTCTGCATTTGACACGTCAGCGCTTATTCCTTTAGCCTCACTGGCATAGCAGGTAATAGTAAAACGGGGTAATACATATTTCAATTTGTGTTGTAAAAAGCCGGTAACAGAAAATGCCTGCTTACAATATTGCAAATAAAAACTGCTGTTATAAAGTGCCAGCGCCAGGTCATTCAGTTTCTCATTTACAGGTGTTGCCACTTCTTTAAATTCTGTATTTATTGGGTGCGATCTTAAATCTTTAATATATCCTTCCAGTCTTGGAATAAAATGGCCCGCAGCATCTGAAATTCTTTTTTGTAATAAAATATTCTTTTCTATCACCCCTTCATCTTTCATAAAAATAGCTATTACCGCTATGAATTTTAAACCCACGGCCTTATCTGCAGCAAGAGTTAACTTAAATTTTTCTGTCCATTCAAGAGCTTCTTTATTTAATTTATCCTTGTATTGTTTTATTTGAAATAACAGCAAGTCTGTCGCTGTATCGATCTCAGTAAAAGAAAAAATTTCTTCTAGTAACTTTTGGGTAAACAATTGCCTTGCTCCAGCAAACCGATCTGCTAGCGAGCCTTTATAGGAGAGTGATTGCTGTCCTTTGATCACATTCTCATTACTATGTATAGCGGCCGCAGCTATTTTACTCAATAACACAATACCTGATAAACTGGTACAGCGACTAAGTGCGACATATACCTGCCCGCTGCTGAATGCTGCACCTGCATCTATCATCACTTTTTCAAAAGTTAATCCCTGACTTTTGTGGATGGTAATGGCCCATGCAAGCCTTAAAGGATATTGCGTAAAAGTTCCCAGCGTTTCCTGCTCTAGTTTTCCATCGGCCCGGTTAAGTGTATAACGGCTGTTCTCCCAGGTCTCCAGCCCTACTTCAATTTCAATACCGTCGCATTCAACAAATATTTTATCTTTAGTAAGAGTTTTTATAACCCCGATCTTACCGTTGTAATATCTTTTTTGAGTAAGATCATTCTTTAAGAACATTACCTGTGCGCCCTCCTTTAAACTCAACTCAAAATCTACCGGGTACATATTTTCAGGAAACTCATCCTCTACAATTGCTTTATAAGTATATGCCGGCGTATTTAATTTATAGAGCTGTTGTTGATTGATCTGGTCTGCCTGGTTATTGTGAGAAGTTAAGGTTATGTATTTTTCTTCAGCAGGCGGATTGAAATGTGGATCGAATCGCAGATGCAGGTCCTCAAAATCATCTGCATCCATATGGTTATTGCGAACCTTGTTTAAAAGATTCACAAAGCTTTCTTCCTTCTGGCGATAAATTTTATTGAGCTCGATCAAAAGCGGCGATTGCTCTTTAATGGCAAGACTATCAAAGAAGAAAGGCGACTCATAATATTCATTTAAAATACTCCACTCCTTGTTTTGTGCCACGGGAGGTAACTGGTGCAGGTCGCCTATGCATAATAACTGAACTCCACCAAATGGCAAATGATAATTTCTACGGGTGTGTTTTAAAATGGTATCAATAGCATCCATCACATCGCAACGCACCATGCTGATCTCATCAATTACCAACAGGTCCATTTTGCGCAAAAGCTGTTGCCGCTGACCATTGTATCGGATCTTTGCCAGAAGTTCTTCTTTATTATTTTTTGTGGGGAGGAATGGATGAAAAGGTAATTGAAACAAACTGTGTAATGTAACACCACCTGCATTAATCGCCGCTACACCCGTTGGTGCAGCCACAACTATATTTTTTGTAGAATTCTCTTTCAGGTATTTTAAAAAAGTCGTTTTCCCTGTGCCGGCCTTGCCGGTTAAGAAAATATTTTCATTGGTTTCGGTAACAAAGCGGTAGGCCAGGTCGAAGACTTCATTATGTTCAATAGAATGCATTACAGTAAAGATAGTTCATAGTAATAAATAGGCTCCATGAAAACGGATATACCATCCCGATCCCGGCCGTCATCTGGTGTTTTTCTCATAAAAAGCTGTTGTTTTTCCCTTTGGAATTTAACCGAATTTTTATAGCATTACTATTAGGTTCACTATAAAAAAAAGATAGAAGACTTTCACAAAGGGTCATTGGGAAAGCCGTTCTATCTTAACAGGGAAAATTATGCAATGGTCTTACTGCCCAGCATCAGTAATTCATTTACTTCTACTTCGGTAATGAATTTCTTTGTGCCTTCTTTATCAGTATAGCTCCTGCTGATGAGTTTGCCTTCAATGGCTACCTCGCTTCCCTTGTGCAAATATTTTTCGACGATGTCTGCAATTTTGCCCCAGGCTACAAGGCTATGCCATGTTGTTTCTTTAACCTTTTCGCCTTTGGTATTACGGTAAACTTCGTTTGTGGCAATACTGAAACGGGCTAATTTTTTTCCGCTTTGTGTGTTCTTAACTTCGGGTGCGTTGCCCAGGTTGCCGATAAGCTGAACCTTGTTTTTTAATGTGTACATAATTTTAAGTTTTGTGTCCACCACAGGCAGACGGTTTTTAATTATTTCAATCAACAGGGAAGACGTCATTCCGGTTGACAATGTAAAGATGGGGTGGTCAAAAAAGCCAAGCCGGAGTTTAATCTTTTACTTACAGATATAAGCGTATGTAAACGACTGTATAAAAAAAGGCTTCATATTTTATTAAATCTAAAACCTGCACTATGTTAAAACAAAAAGATACCAAAGCCTGCCTGCTTTGCGAAAAGCCGTTAAAAGGGAGAAGCGATAAAAAATTTTGCGATGATTATTGCCGTGCTGCTTATAATAATGATCTCAAAAGCGCTTGTAATAATTTTATGCGAAATGTAAATAATGCTCTTGGCAAAAACCGCCGCATACTGGAAAGCCTTTTGCCGGATGGGGAAGCCACTGCAAAAGCCAACCGGGATAAACTGATAGAAAAAGGATTTCAATTTAAATACCATACACATCAATACAACGCAAAAAATCGCAACACGTATTTTTATTGCTATGATTATGGATACTTGCCGCTGGAAAATGATTGGTTCCTGGTGGTTAAAAGAAAGGAAGACTAATTTTCCAGCGTCACCTTCGGCTAAAAATTATTGCCACCGAAGCACAGAAACACGGAAAAGAAGATGTTTTAACTTCTGTGTTTCTGTGCTTCAGTGGCAATTGTGTATTTTTGGAGGCTTAATCAATAAAATTGCGATTGTTTTTAACTTCAGCTTACCGCCTGATCATTTTATTTGTTTGTATAGTTTGCATAAAGCAACATATACATGCCCAATGCAGCACACCCATTTCCATTTTTCCATATACCGAAGGATTTGAAGCAACCAACGGCGGCTGGACAAGCGGCGGCACAGCATCTGACTGGGCCTGGGGCACCCCTGCAAAACCGGTAATAACTGCTGCAGCAACCGGTACAAAATGCTGGATTGTTGGCGGGCTTACCGGCAGCAGCTATAATAATGGTGAAGCATCTTTTTTACAAAGCCCCTGTTTTGATTTTACAGGATTACAATATCCTTATATCTCCTTCAATGTTTTTTGGGAAACAGAACAGCGTTTTGATGGTGCAGGCTTTCAATACTCAACCAACCTGGGCACCAGCTGGACAAATTTGGGTACTGTATCTGAAACAAGCTGCTTAACTACCAACTGGTTCAATTTTTCTCCCATACAATTTTTAGGCCCGCTTACTTCGGTACGTGATGGCTGGTCGGGTAATATACAACCAACAGCAGGTAGCTGCCTTGGCGGTAATGGCAGTGGCGCATGGGTAAATGCAACACACGCCATGCCCAACCTTGCCGCTATGCCCAATGTGATTTTCCGTTTTATTTTTGGCGCCGGTACCCAATGTAATGCCTACGATGGTTTTGCCGTTGATGATATTGAAATTAAAAATGCACCACCCAACAATGCATCGTTTACTTTTTCGTGCATTAACAGCACCACCATAAACTTTACCAATACATCTGCATTGTGCCCGTCAGTTACCTGGGATTTTGGAGATACTGCATCGGGGCCCGTCAACAACCAATCAACCCTGCCAAACCCGGTACATGTTTTTAGCGGACCGGGGCAATACACTATTACATTAACTGCAACAGGTCCGGCAAACGCTCCATCCACTTCAAGTCAAACCATAAATATCCTTGGGCTAACCACATCTGTTATCAGTAACAATAATTGTTTTTGGGATAATAATGGCTCGGCATCTGTATCAATAATTCCTGCTACAGCTGCACCGTTCTTTGTTAACTGGAATACAGTGCCGCCGCAAAACACTGCCATTGCGACCGGGCTTGCCGGCGGAACATATACGGTTACCGTAAATGCAAACAACAGTTGCCCCGCAACAGCAACAGTGGTAATCACTGAGCCAGCAGCTTTGGCACATACAGTAAATATTGTGCAGCCCGGCTGTTCGGTTGCAACTGGCAGCGCAACTATAAATGAAAGCGGTGGCACAGCACCTTATACATATGCATGGTTTCCTTCCGGCGGAAATGGCCCAACAGCCAGTGGACTTGCACCAGGCAATTATACCGTTACAGTTACCGACAGTAAAGGCTGTACAGAAAACATCAGCATAACCATTGCCACTGCCACAGCACCAACCATTGCCATTAGCAATAAAAAAGATGCAAGTTGTTTTGGCTTGAGTGATGGTACTGCAACAGCTTTGGCAATTGGCGGCAACCCACCTTATGTATATAGCTGGAACACAGTGCCTATACAAAACAATGCAACTGCAACAAATCTTGCTGCAGGAAATTATACCGTTACAGTTACAGATAATAATGGCTGTACAGCTTTTACATCGGTACAAATTAACCAACCACCCAATGGCTCCTGCGGTGAAGTGTATTTTCCAAATGCCTTTTCACCAAACGGAGATGCTACCAATCCGGAATTTGGACCCGTGGGCAATGTGGCTGCTATCAGCAATTATTTATTACTCGTTTACAACCGCTATGGCGAATTAGTTTTTAGCAGCCGTGATCCGTTAAAAAAATGGGACGGATCATTTAAGGGAAAACTCCTCTCGGGCAGTTATGTGTGGACTGCAACATTTACCTACAAAGCGCAATTTAAGAGAGCCGAGCAGGGATCGGTTATGATTATCCGGTAATTTTATAAAAATTTGAATAAATACAACAATTACAGAGATGAGCGAGCTTATCCAGATAATAAAAGGAATTGTTAAGTATGGTCTTCAACCAAACCTGATAATACCCGACAGAGACAAACTGCTAGAGAAAGATCTAATAAAGATTTATAGCAAGTATTTCGATATTCAATATGAATACGATGACAAAGAATATCCAGATTTCGAGAAGGCACAATTTCCTGATATTACTAAAAATGTAAAAAGCAATTTCAAAGAATTCGGGTTTTACACATCGATACTTGATATTAATGAGCTTGATAACAAGACAGGGATTGGTATTGGAGATGCTATTGATGATCTATCAGACATCATTTTAGATTTACTAGAAATTAAGTGGAGAATAGAAAACAATAGTTTAAATGATGGATTATGGCATTTCGAAATAATATTTCCTTTCCACACTCAACAGCATATTCTCGACCTGTTAAATTATATGAAGCAGAAAAAAGACGATAAATGAAGTTACTTTGTAGAATTTTTTAATCAAGCTGAAAGCTTTGTTGTATCATTTCTTATTGATAAAAAAAGCAGTTCTCCTTCTTCTTTAACAGGCTCTTCGGGGAAGTCATCTACTTCCAGCTCAATACGCCTGGTAATATCGCTTAAAGAAGAAAGTCGCTCCATGGTATAAGGGATCGTATCTAGCCCCGATGCAAATTTTAAAATATAACTGTACATACCAAACAGGCTGCCTGCCATAATGGTTGTGCTGTGCAGGTTCTTCGATACGATCAACGATACCGCAATTACCAGCAACACCATTATCTCCATAAAACCAAAGTTCCAGGCTTCTTTATCAGAGATACGAACCTGCCATTTGCGTAAATTATTATAATGATGCCGAATGGTTGCGTTATTGCCGCTTGAAATAATATCTACCTGTTTTTCCAGCTCATCATTCTTGTGTTTATTAAGCCTCATCATTTTTTTTCCATACAACATACTGATAAGTATCACAGGTACCATTATGGCCAGGCAGGTAACAACAACTGTTTTATCATAAAAGAATAATATAATGAGCGAACCTAAAATATTATAAGCAGCTTCAATTACATACACCAGGTCGTGCTCTAAAAAATCTACAAACTCCTTTGCAAGGGTGCTGTGGGCACTGAGTTTAGAAATATCGTTCTTTACATGTCTTCGGGTAATAAATTTTGTAACCAGTGATGTGTAAATGGCAGAATAAGTTCGGGTATCATACATATGGCGTATAGTACCTATTATTAAATAAGTAAGATGTACTGCTGTTAATATGATTAAGCCACGGTAACTTCCTTTGATAAGATCGTTGATGGCTTCTCCGAAAAAATAAAAACGCAACAGGCCGCCCAGCATTTCCAGTGAGAATAAGGAATACGTAAATACCAATTGGTATTTATGTTTCATCATAAGGTTGCGCAATATTTGAAACTTCGACATAGTTTTTGTTCTTGTAATTCTCAGATAATCGTTAAAAATTCTCCGCAAAGAAATGTTGCTTATTGTCAGTTAGAAAACCTGTCAGCCTGTCCCGATAATTATCGGGATGTCGAAGGCGGGTTTCTTCTAATAGACCGGGTTCGACAAGTTCACCCTGACAAACCTTATTTAAATAACATTTTCCTTAAAAAGGAGAGAATTGTAATGGTGGTTAGTATGACGGGATAAAAGCGGGGGCGTTTAATTGCTGGGAATGCTTTCTCTGGCTGTTACGGAATTATCTTTAATTCCGGTAACCCATCCGCAACAATTGGCTGCACCGCAGCGGCAGTTAAAGGGCTCCATATGTTCATCCAGGAAGCTGGCGTAGTTGAGGGTTAGTTCTTCGCCCTGCTTAATATTGCGTAGCGCTACTACATTCAGTCCTTCATAGGAGGTATTTGGGTCACAGCTGTGATTTTGTGGCGCCCAGTTTGCCGGGTTATTATCCCAAAGCAAAAATACTTCTTTGCTGAGAGGATAAGCGTATTTTCTAAAGGTTTCCTTTTCCTTAACATTCCAATAACCAGCCACATAACTACGGGTAACTATACGCTGGGCCAGTTCTTCACCTTTGAAGATCAAATCGTTAGCCTTAATAGATTGGGTTGCATAAATACCGTAACCGGCAATGGCATTCCCCTTCATAGTGTATTTTTTTTGCTTACGTTGGTGCCGGACAATGCCCTCGTCTATTATTTTTTGCAGAAAGGCCGATTGCCCGGTTCCATCGGCTTTTAAAATATAATCGGCCGATCCTTCGTAGCCATCTTTATAAAAAACTGAGCAGGTAAAATTTATTTCCAGGAAGAATATCTCGTTTTGATCATTCACCCTGAAATCGAGCCGGGCATAGCCGGCACCGCCAAATCCCTGGAAGATCTGTAAGGCTGCATCTTTCAATTGTTTCTCCAGCACAGGGTCGTTACAGGGAATATTTGCTTCGGGATGCAGCTCTGATGTTTTTAAAGCATAGGTCTTAAATTCAAAACCTTCCGGAAAAATATATTCAACAGGCTTGAACACAGTACATGTTTTTCCATCATCGGCATTGGCAACCAGCATTACTGTAAATTCTCTTCCCTCAATATATTCTTCCACCAGCAATGGCCCATACTCTTCTATAATTTCAGCGCATTTCTGTTTAAGTTCATCTAAGTTGTGTACCAATGAATATTGGTCGATACCTAAACTGTCGCCCGCCTTATCTGGTTTTACAAATAATGGAAACTGTAAATGAGCGCAGGCTTTTTCAATTCCTTCCAATGTTTCTATCAATGCAAATGCAGGTGTTTTAATTCCCTCGGCATACGCAACGTACTTCATCAGGTCTTTAGGCGGATCATATAATAAAGATGTTGGCCCGGTAAAAGGAAGATCGAGCAACTCCATAAAATAAATGACATCAATGGATGGAACACTCCATTCCAGGTAACCTTCGCAAAGGTTTACAAAAACATCGTAGTTTTTTTTCTTGAGCTCTTTAAGTTGTTTATACGTGGTAAGCTTATTTAATAATACATGATCGAATTGTGCAGCTGGCATTAAATGACTGAGGTCCCGCGGCGGATCATAATTTTGATAATCAACATCAGAAGTGGAATAGTCGGGCTGCAGCACACAAATTTTCATCATCGTAAGGTTTCAGGCTAAGCAATTCGCCTTTTTAATTCTCTTGCCGAGCGGCGGCTGAAAGCATCACTTATTATTTCGCTCACAAGTTCTGTAAAAGTATTTCCGCTAAAGCGAAGGATAGCGCCTATGGAAGTAAAATCCTCATCTTCGCTTAAACCGCATTGGGCATTTACTTCAAGCACATATAATTTACCGGTTTCTTTATCCATACGAACATCAACCCTGGTATAGCCACAGCCTTTTGTAGCTACGTATGCATCCCAGCTTATCTTTTTTATCTCATCAATTAAAGCGGCAGCCGGTAAAGCATATTCATAAAAATTTTCCTCAGCAGGCATGGCGCTTTCTTCTTCATAAATTTCCCAAAGCCTGTCGAAGGATAAAAATTTTTCCTCTTCAGGTAAGGATTGATGAAACACCCTTTCTACGGGCGTATAAATTTTTGCGTCTTTCGGATTATTGTAAGAGCCGGATATCAATACTGTAAATTCAGGGCCGGTAATAAATGACTCAGCAATTAAACCGTCGGCTGCAAGGTTCCAGCCGCGGTAGCCCTCAAACATTCTGTCAACCTGCTCTTTTAATTCTGTTGTATTGTGCACTACATTTTTTATACCTACACCCATACTTCCCCCGGATATCGACGGCTTTACAATTATTGGGCAACCCAGTTTATCAAATATATGTTCAACATTATCTTCTTTATCATGAATGGCTTTCCATCTTGCAGAAGGGACTTTGGCTCTGTCAAAAGCCCTTTTCATAGGGATCTTGGAAGTTGTTAAATTATAAAAATATTCATTGGCGCCGGTATAGAGCAATTCCTTTTCCTCCAATAACCTTACAACAGAAATGCCGGGGGTGCCGTTTATTTCATCGCCATCGCATAAATTAAAAACCAAGGGGGTTTTATTGCCAAAGTCTTTTTCTTTAACTATCGTTTCAATGATAGCAGCATAATCTTTAATGGTAACCGGCTGCCATTTCCATTCAATACCCAGTTCTCTGAATGTTTTATCATATTCAGCAATACTCTGGCTAAAGTCGTAGTAATAATCAATATTGGCATCATTGGTCTCCAGTAAAGGAGCCAGTACCCAAACTTTAATTTGGTGGAAAGAATTTACAGGCGATAATGGGTTAAATGAGGCCATAGAATAAAATGGGTAGCTACAGGGATAATTTTTGCCTTACCTGCTGCCTGATAAAATCGGTTAGTTTATATTTTGAGAGCGTTTCAACAGAAAGGTGCGAAGCGCCATTTATTAATTGTAAACAGTCCTTGCTGCCACAATTACAAACAAAGGGTTGTGCCATTTCCCATTCGGTTGACGGATAGAAAAAAGTAAACTCTTCACCCGGCTGGATCTTTTTTATACAAACAAGTTCCATGCTTGTGGTATCAAAGAAAACATTGGGAGCACAGCTATGGTTGATATATTGTAAAAAATCCGGCTTAAGCGTAATGTGCCTGCTGGAGCCGGTTTGCACAGTTAGGTACGTTGCAAAATGTTGCGTTTCGTTGGCATCAAAATTACATAATACTTCGCCGGGCGATAAAGCAACGGCAGCATGTAATGATTTTTGATTAGTTTGGTTATTAAGTAAAACATTTGCAAAAATGTGCTTACTGATAACTTCGGTGGGTGGGTTAGTAATTGAAGTTGTTATCATGCGTTTTGGATGGGAATGACCCGTAAAAGTTTAAAATAAAATAAGTTTATTTTTAAGCATGCAATTCTATTTAGTAAATGTATAAAAGCATTGAGTAATAAAAAAGATAATTAACTATTATTATTGAATAGTGGATTAATAAGGATATTGTGTGTATAACCACATAGTTTGTATTATTGGATAAATGATTTGATTATGGAAGAACAACCAGGCGCACCCGATCCCAAACTATTGATAGAATTGGTACAATTAAAAATGCCTTTTGGAAAATTCAAAGGCAGGATACTTTGTGATCTGCCCGTAGCTTACCTAGAATGGTTTCAACAAAAAGGTTTTCCAAAGGGAAGACTTGGAGTTTTATTGGAAACCTTATACGAGATAAAGATAAATGGGCTTGAATATTTGTTGAAGCCATTAAAAAATCGGGATATATATTTTAACACAAAACGCTTGTGATAAATATTTAATGGTTGTAACTTAACAATGATGATTTTTTATTGAAAAGCTTTTTTATGAGTTTAATACATCAAATGAACGAATGGAGCAGTAAGCACCATCCCAAATGGCTGGTTGTTTTAAGAGTGGTGCTTGGACTTTGCCTCTTTTTTAAAGGCTTTGGTTTTATACAGAACAATGTTGAGCTTACAACATACTTTTCCGAAGTATCTTATTTTTCAAAAGCAACCTGGCTCAATACGGTTATACCCTGGGTTCATTTACTTGGTGGAAGCATGATCTTAGTTGGGCTTTTTACCCGTTTATGTACATTGGTACAAATACCCATTCTTTTGGGAGCTGTTTTTTTTGTGAATACTAAAACCGGTGTTTTTGCCGGGGAATCGGAGCCTATGTTTGCAATAATTATTTTAGTGATGCTCGTCTTCTTTTTTATAGAAGGAGGAGGCCCTATCTCCCTTGATAATTATTTTAAGAACTATAATAAGATCAATAGAGAGCATTGATCCTGGGTGAAGCTTGATATTTGTGATACAAAAAAACCTCAACAGCATTAGTTGAGGTTTTTTGTGGTGTGGGGCGGGATTGAACCGCCGACACAAGGATTTTCAGTCCTTTGCTCTACCAACTGAGCTACCGCACCATTCTTGCAAGCTATCCCGAAATCGTTCCTCATCGGGACGTTGTTTTTCTAAAACTCCTTCGTCGTTAAGAAAAACTACCGCCGCACCATCAGAATATCGAATATTGAACAAGGAATGTAGAAATTCGAATTCGGGCTGCAAAAATAAGGGGTTTCTGCCAAATATTAAATATTCAATCTAAAATAATACATCAATTTCCGTACTCACATAAAAATTTTATACGCATCAGTTTTAGCTGTTCCCAATTAAAATTACTGTCGGCCATTTCCTCCTGGGCTACCTGTAAGGAAGATGTTTCGCAACTTTTAAAATAATCCATTATCTCATCCTGCTCATATTCATCAACCATTTCATCTATCGCATAATCTAAGTTAAGCTTGGTGCCGCTGGCAACTATGGTTTCCATCTCTTCAAGCAGCTCATCAATACGAAGGTCTCTTGTTTTGGCCACCGTTTCCAGTGGTATCTTCTTATCTACGTTCTGTATAATGAAGATCTTATTGTTGTTTCGGTTAGCAACACTTTTCATTACAAAATCATCAGGCCTTATAATATCATTTTCTTCCACGTACTTAGTGATCACTTCCAGGAAAGGTTTGCCATAGCGTAAAGCTTTTCCTTTACTTACACCACTGATCTTTTCCAGCTCGGGCATTGATGTAGGAAACATGGTCGCCATATCTTCCAGGCTGTTCTCTAAAAAGATAACAAAAGGAGGAAGGTTCTTTTCTTTAGCTACTTTTTTACGCAGGTCCTTTAAAAGGATCATCAATTTTTCATCTGCCATTGCGGCTTCTGCTGTTGCCTGTTCGCTTTCCTCATCATCGGCATTGGCTTCTTCAAACTGGTTATTTAATACAATTTTAAATGAAGCAGGCTTCTTTAAAAATGCAGCACCTACTTTGGTAAGTTTAAGCAGGCCGTATTCAACAATATCCTTTTCAATTAAACCGGCAAGCAGCATCTGCCTGATCAGGCTGTTCCAGAAATGATTTTCTTTATCGTTGCCACTGGCAAAAACATCCAGTTCTTCGTGACGATACATTTTTACCTGTGGTGTTGCCTTGCCTGCAAGAATGAGTAAAGTGTATTCAACAGGGAACTGTTCGCCCAACGCCTTAATGATCTTTAGTACAATAACTGCATCATCCTTTGCTTCTACTTTTACTTTTGGATTCAGGCAGTTGTCACAATGCCCACAGCTTTTCTTATCATCATAATGTTCTCCAAAATAGTGCAGCAGCATTTTTCTGCGGCATACACTGCTTTCGGCATAAGCAACCGTCTCATTTATCAGCTGTGCACCAACTTCTCTTTCGCTAAGCGGCTTGTCCCTCATCAGGTGTTCAAGTTTGGCCACATCTTTATGAGAGTAATAGAGTATACATTTTCCTTCCATGCCATCCCTGCCGCCACGGCCGGTTTCCTGGTAATAATTTTCAATTGACTTTGGAATATTGTAGTGAATTACAAAACGGATGTCGGGCTTGTCAATACCCATTCCAAATGCAATGGTAGCCACAATCACTTCCACATCTTCATTTAAGAACTGGTCCTGCCTTTCCGATCTTAACTTACTGTCTAAGCCTGCATGGTAAGCCACGGCTTTAATACCATTGGCCATCAGCATTTTTGCAAGCTCTTCGGTGGTTTTGCGGTTAAGGGTATAAATGATACCGCTTTTATTTTTATGTAGCTGAATAAACCTTACAATACTTTTGTTGGTTTGATCAAGGTTTATTTTAGGCTGAATTTCGTAATAAAGATTAGGTCTGTTAAAAGACGATATGAAAATTTTAGGCTTACGCAATCCTAAATTCTTAACAATATCACTTTGTACTTTTGGAGTTGCTGTTGCAGTTAATGCAATCACGGGTATGGTCTCATCTATCAGGTCCATCATCTCCCTTAGCCTCCTGTACTCCGGTCTGAAATCATGCCCCCATTCTGAAATGCAATGCGCTTCATCAACAGCGAAGAAAGATATTTTAAGACTTTTAAAAAAGTTGATATTCTCTTCCTTCGTCATGGTTTCGGGCGCTACGTAAAGCATCTTTGTTTTACCCGTGGTGAGATCATCCTTTACAATTTTTTGCTGGCCCTTATTTAAAGTGCTGTTCAAAAAATGAGCAACATCATCTTTACTGCTGTAGCTGCGTACCAGGTCAACCTGGTTTTTCATTAAAGCAATTAAAGGCGATACAATGATGGCTACCCCTTCGCTTACCATTGCCGGTAACTGGTAGCACAAACTTTTACCACCACCTGTGGGCATAATTACAAATGTATCGTTGCCACTGAGCAGGCTTTGAATGATCTCTTCCTGTGGTCCTTTAAAGCCATCAAAACCAAATTGGTCCTGGAGTTGTGTAGTTAAGTCTGGTTGATTTTGTTTTGCAGCTTTTACCGCCACTTTAATTTTCGGTTCCTTAATATTGGATCTTATCTTTGCCATAATTTACCTTCCCTTGTCTTTGAACATTTCTTTAAATTTTTGTAACCCGTTTTTTTAGGGGCAGCGAAGTTAATTCATAACAGCCGCAAAATCAAACTCAATCTGCATTATCAACAAATATCAACGGGTTGTTACAATCATTTAAGTTAATCAAAATAACCCAACGGGCAAAAATCTATATCGTAAGATTATACATTTAATTATTGTGGCTATAGTACTACAAGTGTGGTTCTTTGCATTATGAATGATTTGAAGTAGGTTTGCGGCATTACTGATGAATACAGACAAAATCATACCGGTTGCTTTACGTACCATTGAGCTGGAAACCAATGCAGTTAATGGATTGAAAGATTTCATTGATGTCGGTTTTGTAAAAGCAGTGGAAAAGATCGCAGCAAGCGGTGGCAGGCTTATCGTCAGCGGAATCGGCAAAAGTGCCATTATTGCCCAAAAGATTGTTGCCACTTTAAACAGTACCGGCACACCTTCTATTTTTATGCATGCCGCCGATGCTATCCACGGCGACCTGGGCATGATACAAAATGCAGATATTGTTTTAGTGATCAGCAAAAGCGGCAACAGCCCCGAAATAAAAGTATTGGCACCCCTGGTTAAAAGTTTTGGAAACATTCTTATAGGTATGGTTGGCAATACCCAGTCTTTTCTTGCACTCAACAGCGATATCGTTTTAAATACTACAGTTGACCAGGAGGCCTGCCCCATCAATCTTGCACCTACCAGCAGCACCACTGCACAAATGGTAATGGGCGATGCACTGGCTGTTTGCCTGATGGAACTGAAAGAATTTAACAGCAACGATTTTGCAAAATATCATCCCGGCGGTACACTGGGCAAACAATTATATTTAAAAGTGGCAGAAATGGCCGGGCAAAATGCAAAGCCCAAAGTGTTGCCAACAGCAAGCATAAAAGAAGTGATTGTAGAAATGACACAAAAAAGGTTGGGTGCTGCAGTAGTAGTTGATAAGGCAGAAAAAATTTTAGGCATAATTACCGATGGGGATCTGCGCAGGATGCTTGAAAGAACCGAAGGCTTTGAAAAGCTACAGGCAAAAGATATCATGAGCAGTAATCCAAAGATCATCGCATCTGATGTTTTGGCAGTAACAGCACTGGATGAGATGCGGCTTAATAATATTAGCCAGCTAATTGTAGAGGAAGAAGGCAAATATGCAGGCATCATTCACTTACACGACCTGGTAAAAGAAGGGATCATATAATTACAACATGAGTAAAAATAATTACGTTGCTATAATGGCCGGTGGAATTGGAAGCAGGTTTTGGCCTATCAGCCGTGCTGATTTCCCCAAGCAATTCCTTGATATTTTAAATACCGGCCGTACGCTTATACAGGCAACTTTTGACAGGTTCGCTAAATTCATACCTGCAGAAAATATTTACATCATTACATTTGAACAGTATAAGGATATTGTTGCCAAACAAATACCCGAACTGCCCGTTGAAAATATTCTTTGCGAACCTTCCCGCAAGAATACCGCTCCCTGCATAGCTTATATTTCTTACAAGCTTCACCAGTTAAATTCAAATGCAAATTTAATTTGTGCCCCTGCCGATCATATCATCAGTGATGAAGAAGCCTTTGAAAAAGTATGTAAAGATGCCCTGCATTTTACAGCAAATATAAAAGGGTTGATCACCCTTGGTATAAAACCAACTCACCCAAACACGGGGTATGGTTATATACAATACGATCAGCTTGCGGTAAGTGAGAACGTATATAAAGTGAAGACCTTTACTGAAAAACCTGATTTACAACTTGCAAAAACATTTATAACCAGCGGCGATTTTTTGTGGAATGCCGGCATTTTTGTTTGGCAGGTAAAAAATATAATTAAAGCTTTTGAAAAAAACCTGCCCGAAATGGCAGAAGTATTTGAAGCAGAAAAAAGCCATTTCAATACCAGGCAGGAAAAGAAAGCGATAGAAAGGGTTTACCCGCAGTGTGTAAACATATCAATTGATTATGGCGTGATGGAAAAGGCAGATAATGTATACATCATTCCATCTTCATTTGGCTGGAGCGACCTGGGGACCTGGAATAGTATTTACGAAAATGTAGATAAAGATTACCTGGGCAATGCCGTTACAGGAAATCATGTAATGGTTATTGATGCCACCAATAATGTTGTGCATGTAGATAATAAAAAGCTGGTTGTATTACAGGGGCTCGATGATTTTGTGGTAGTAGATACCAAAGACGTTTTACTCATCTGTAAAAAAGATAAGGAGCAGGAGATAAAAGAATATGTTGCAGAAATAAAAAGGAACAAGGGCGAGAAGTACCTGTAAAATTTACTGTCAGACTGAGCTTGTCGAAGTCGGGTTTATTACAACAAGCTGGGTTCAACGGGCTCTGCCTGACAATCTTTATAAACTCAATCCCTTTAATATTTTCTCTTTTGATACCAACCATACAAAGCAAACTTCCCAATGTAGGCACTACCATTTTCACGGTAATGAGTGTGCTTGCCAATGAACACAAGGCCATTAACCTGGGCCAGGGTTTCCCGGATTATGATATGAGCGAAGAATTAATTACCCTGGTGAACAAGGCAATGAACAAGGGGTATAATCAATATGTACATATGAATGGCTTACCAGCTTTAAGGGAGCAGCTTGCAGAAAAAATTGAAAATCTCTATTCAACAAAAATTAATGCCGATACAGAAATTACCATCACACCCGGTGGAACTTATGCTATTTACACTGCACTCACTACAATTTTACAACCCGGCGATGAAGTGATCGTTTTTGAACCTGCTTACGACAGTTATATTCCCAACATTGAAATTAACGGTGGTGTACCCGTTTTAATTCCGCTGATTTATCCTGATTATAAAATAGACTGGGAGCTGGTGAAGCAAAAAATAACAGGCAGAACAAAACTCATTATGCTGAACACACCCCATAACCCAACGGGAGCTGTGCTGGGCGCAGATGATATTGTACAATTACAAAGCATCATTAAAGGAACAGGCATTTTTATCCTGAGCGATGAAGTGTATGAACATTTGATATTTGATGATAAGAAACACGAAAGCATGTTGCGCTATCCTGATCTTTATGAAAGAAGTTTTGTTTGTTTTTCTTTTGGCAAGGTTTACCACTGCACCGGCTGGAAACTTGGATATTGTGTTGCTCCTCCCTCCATGATGCAGGAATTCAGGAAAGTACACCAGTTCAATTGCTTTACATGCAACAGCCCCATGCAGATTGCGCTTGCTGAGTTTTTAAAGCAAAAAGAAAATTACCTGCAGCTAGGTTCTTTTTTGAAGCAAAAAAGAGATCACTTAAAAAACCTCATGCAACAAACCAGGTTTAAACCACTCCCATCTTACGGAAGTTATTTTCAGTTGTACAGCTACAGCGATATTTCTGATGAAAGTGAAAAGGATTTTGCCATAAGGCTCATCAAGGAATATGGCGTGGCAACCATACCCACTTCTGCTTTTTATAAAAATGGGGAAGACAATAAAGTGCTCCGCTTCTGTTTTTCAAAAAAAGAAAACACATTGGAAGAAGCCGCAAACAGGCTGGTGAAAGTGTAATTAATTAACCGCCACCTTATTGTATTCAAGCAGGTAAAACCCTAAAATCTGTGTAAAAAATTACCCTCTCAAAATGCTAAATGCCATTCTATCAATGCCTTCTCCCTGTAAGGCAATAATGGAATAATTTTTGGGCTTAAGAAAAAAAGAGGCATCATGAAAACTATTAATTATCTATTGGCTGTTATAATGATGGGAATTGTTATTGCAGCATGTTCTACACCTGTGCATATAGAAAAAGATAACACTGTTAATTTCAGTAATTACAGAACCTATATGTGGGTAGACACCCGGTATAATGAAAATGACAATACAGCAAGGCCCGTTTCTTACGGAGATATAAGTGTAAGGAATGCCGCCAATGCCGAGTTGAACCGGATTGGCTGGACCGAAGTATCAGCTAATCCCGACGTGCTTGTAAGCTATGATGTACTGGTAAGAAATACTAACATCCGTAGATCGGACCCGGTATATACACAGTCTTATACCCGTACTTATTACAATCCCCGGTTAAGAAGATGGGGAACTATTTACTATCCTTCAGAATTTTTAGGATATAATAATTATGATGTGCCGGTTAATGAGGGAACAATAACCATTACTTTGGCTGATGCCAGTACGGATAAAGTGATATTACAGGGGTGGACAACAGAAGAGCTGGATTATTCCCGTATTACGCCCGAGAAAATCAGCGCAAGCGTAAGGAATATTTTTAAAAAATTTAATATCGCTACCAGGTAATCTTAATTACCATAACCTATCTGCAACTTCGCAAATCCTGCCGTACAATTTGTAGACAGGATCTGTTTTATTTTAAACCCCAAACTGTTTCAGGTGATGATCGAGGTGTTTGTACATGGCCCTGCCCCATTGTTCTTTTGTAAATGAACCAAACATGGGATGCGGAAACCGGCCAGCGTTTTCGGGCCCGCCGGTATGAAAACGATCTATTAATCCGGTCAGTTCCTTTTTTTCTTTTTCAAAATCACGCTGATCTTTAATGATGAATTGGGGAGCTGTTGGCAGATTCTTTTTCCAGGGCTCGTCATTGTGTAATTTATTTTTTATCATCCATCCAACTAATAATCCCAAAAAACTTCTTGGCATTTTCTTTTCACTAAGCGGTACACTAAAGGCAGCTTTGCAATGCGCCAGCATTTGTGCCACATCCATTTTGCCCCATTGCCTTTCGTTATTTGGAGTTAGTGTATTGATGCGCTGTGTAATTTCTGTGTAGCAGTCTTTTTCAAATAAATTTTTCATGCTCTAAATGTAAAAAAAATAAACAAATTTCAGGCACCAGTTTATTGTTGTCCTACACTGTTCACTTCTATCCAGTAACCATCGGGGTCCTGGAAAAAAATCTGCTTAATACCATCGGCACGTATATTTATTTTACCGGCAGCGCCTGGCCAGTCGGAATAACTGATATTGTTTTTAGTGAGTGTATTTACCAAAGCATCAAAATTTGAAGTGGCGAATGCAATATGAACGGCTTTATTTATAGTAACCGGTTCTTTAATAACAGAAATAAGATGCAGTTCTTTTCCCGTCTCGCCTAAAGAGAACCAGCGTATCCCTTCAATTTTACTTTTGTTGATGATCTCCTGCAACGCAAGTACGTTCTTATAAAAATCTGCAGAGCGGTTTACATCTTTTACCGAAATGGCAAGGTGGTTGAAGGTTAAATTCAGCGCCGGAATTTCCTGTGCCTGGATATACATACAAAAGGAGAGCGCAATGAGCAGGAGTTTTAATTTTGGCATGGGGTTTTTGGTTTTATGTTTGTAAACTAATTTTTTTTAGTTGATGTTATATCATGGTATTAAAAGTTGTTGTGGGTCTGTACAGCTAAATAATACCTCAGTACATACCGATTATCCCTTTACAACTGTTTCCAGGAACGATTGCACAGCCTTTGATCTTCCTATTGGCTCCATGAAACATATAAAAAGATTTACCCCAATGGATAAGTAAGTAGCCGGATGTTTAAGCTTGCCGTATTTCCATGCAGCAAATAACAGCATGGCCAATATTACCGCCTGAGTTATGTAAAGCGGCAGCATGATGTCAATGTTTGGAAAATCTTTTTTATGCCAGTCCACATATACATTCTGTATACCACGGCCAAGGGCAGGCATCATAATTAAAAAAACGCTTGATATAAGCCACCAGGCATGGTTCTCAATTTGTTTCCGGTGGATGATGCTTTTGATAACTGCATATCCAAATGCCGTCATCATTACAATTTCAACAGCGGCCACACCAAAAAAGAACCAGGGCTCAAAGGGGCCAAACTGTTCAGGCGCTGCTGCGGCTCTTTGCGTGGTTACAATATCCCTGTTCATCATGCTCAATGCGGTAAAGCAAACAGCACCAGCCAGGAAAAACCCAATGATACCATAAGTGCGGTGCCTGGCCATTTGGCCATGGGTGGCATAGTAAGGCTGGATAATAAGGAAGAGATACCAGGCAGTACCTGTCCAGTAATGAATATGAACAGACCAGGCATTATCAGTAAAATCGCCCCAGTAATCTTTAAAGATACCCAGCTGCATGATGACCATGGGGATGATCATCCATTTGTGTAGGTTTTTGTATTTATTCATATGCTGAACTATTTACAATTGCAACGTTTTGAAAAGTAGTAAATGAAACCATATGCTTTTTCTATTGACTTAAGGAGATTGATTGAAACTCCGTATGTGTAAAGAATATGTCCCCCTGTAATAGTTGCCACCAAATGTCCCTGAATTAAGAAATTTAAAAGTATTATCGCTAAATAATTGAAAATGAATAAAACTTGGGTCATGGTTAGCACCGCCTGTAATAACTCTTTGCTTTCCGCCGTCTGTGTCAATCAGGTATTGACAATAGATAGAAAAAGGCTGT
>JBBSJI010000040.1:0-25943 GCA_038257425.1 Chitinophagales bacterium | reverse complement strand
GCCAACACGGATGCAGTGCTGCGATTCCCCTATTCAGCCGGGCAAACAAGGATTAGCGGAATGGGCCAAAAACTCGTTGAACTTGCTGCCGGCAATGGTATGAAGAATAACAGGCACTGGACCCGTAACCTTATCAGCAATGCAGACAATAGTAAGATATATATATCAGTAGGGTCCAGCTCCAATATCGCAGAGAATGGTTTTGACAAGGAGACCTGGAGGGCCATGATACTTGAAATGAACCCGGATGGCACAGGTCTTAAGGTATATGCATCGGGCCTTCGCAACCCCGTGGGTATGGCATGGGCGCCAGGTACATCTACTTTATGGACAGCCGTAAATGAAAGAGATGAACTGGGTGATGATCTTGTTCCGGATTATTTAACCGGCGTGAAGCCTGGTGGATTTTATGGATGGCCATATGCTTATTATGGAAAACATGTAGATGCAAGGGTAAAACCGCAAAGGCCAGATCTTGTAAAAAAAACTATTGTTCCTGATGTTGACCTCGGTTCTCACACTGCATCGCTGGGTCTTGCATTTTATACCAAAAATTTATTTCCGGCACAATACCAGGGCGGTGCATTCATAGCACAGCATGGGTCGTGGAACAGGTCAGTACTCTCGGGTTATAAAGTAGTATATGTTCCTTTTAAGAACGGCAAACCTACCGGAAGGCCGCAGGATTTTTTAACCGGCTTCGTCGCTGATCTTGAAAAAGAAAAAGTGTATGGCCGTCCTGTTGGAGTTGTGGTAATGCCCGATGGCTCTTTACTGGTAACCGATGATGCAAGTGATGTTGTATGGAGAGTAACGGTTGAAGGAAAATAAAAAACAAACAAAATCAATAAAGAATCAATTATGAAAAAGGTACTCATCCACACTATCGTTGCTTTCACTTTTATAGCAGTATCCTGTAACGAAGAAAAGAAGACCGAAAATACAGAAGTTACTACCGAACAAAACGAAATGAAACAAGACAGCACTAAAGCAGCTAATGATGGGGCATTTGCAGTAGCTGTTGCCGATGGCGGGATGCTTGAAATTAAGCTTGGCCAGTTGGCACAAACCAATGGATCATCAGCCAAAGTTAAGGAAATGGGTAAAATGATGGAGACCGACCATAGTAAAGCCAGTGATGAATTAATTGTTTGGGCTATGAAGCATAGTGTGAGCCTGCCCACGGAACTTAGTGCAGAAAAAAAACAACAATACGATGAGTTTGCTGCAAAAAAAGGAGCAGACTTTGATAAAACTTATGCAGCATTTATGGTAGAAGATCATGAAAAAGATATCGCTGCTTTTAAAAAGCAGGCAGATGAAGGAAGTGACACCGAATTAAAATCATGGGCAGCTGGCAAATTGCCGTTGCTGGAACATCATCTTGAAATGGCTAAAGCCACTAATAATGCAGTAAAAAAATAAATAATTATTAATTAACCATGCAGTAAACCGGCGGTAATAAACTAGGTTTAATTTACAGGCAGTTCTTATAATTAACTTAAAAAATATCCTTATGCTACACTCTTATTTTTATATGCCTGCTTCAGGTAATGGTAATCAAAATATTGATGACCAAAAAGAACAAGCCAACTTCATGCATATGTATGATGCAGATCATTCAACCATTACCTGTAAGCCTTATCTTGCAGTAGAACAGCATGAATCTGAAAATACAGAAGCAGATAACTCAGACTTTATCAGCTTTTATGATATTTTTGGTGCTGTTAATTATTAACTAAAACAAAGAATATGCTCATTCAATTTAATGCTGACAAGAATTTAACTGTACATGAAGATTTCAATAATAAACTAAGCGTTCATCTTAAAGACAAACTAAACAGGTTCAGCGAACATATAACCAGGATTGAGGTTCATTTATCTGATAATAACGGCAGCAAGCAGGGCCCTGATGATAAAAAATGTTTGCTTGAAGCACGGGTAGAAGGCAGGCCACCCGTAGCTGTTTCAGCCACCGGCAATAATTATGAAATTGCAGTTGATGCAGCCATCAGTAAACTAAGATCATCGCTTGATACTATTTTCGATAAGCTTAAAAGTTTTTAAAATAAATACAATCTTCGGTTTAAAACACTTTAGCAAATCCTGCACTTACCTTTGCCTAAACAGTATTTTATGGCGAATGTTTATGATGAGCTGGCCCGTAAGCAATTAATTGCCTGGCAGCAAAAAATGCTGCAGAAACCTGGTCTGTTGAATAATCTTTCCAAAAGAATTCAAACAAAGATCAATTCCTGGATACCGGAAAAAGTTCACCATGCCATAACCACCGCAATAAAACAAATGATACGGGGTGTTTTGTTTGGCGCAGGACTTACTACCAAAGATCCTATAAAGTTTACAAACCTGCAGGAATGTGAAGAGGCTGTATTGAAGAAGATAGCTGTTTACCGCAAAACCGCAGCTGTTGAAGGCGGAGTTACCGGGGCGGGTGGATTATTATTGGGATTGGCAGATTTTCCTATCCTTATTGGTATTAAAATAAAACTGCTTTTTGAAATAGCAGCTTTGTATGGTTTTGATATTGATGATTATAAAGAAAGAGTTTACCTGCTGCATATTTTCGAGCTTTCTTTCTCAAGCGATGTACACCGCAGGAATATTTATTTAAAAATGACAGACTGGGAAGAGAAACGCAAAAATTTACCTGAAAACATTAATGAATTTGACTGGCGTAATTTTCAGCAGGAATACCGTGACTATATTGATCTTGCGAAAATGGCGCAGCTCATTCCCGTGATCGGTGCTCCTGTGGGCGTGATTGTAAATTATGGTTTGATAAAAAAACTGGGTAGCACGGCTATGAATGCGTACAGGATGAGGTTACTTGACCCAAAAAATAAACCTGAAATTTATTAACCTCATTGAAACTTCAGTCAACAACAGGATATAAGATCATCACAGAATGGTTATTTCAAAAAGGCAACAAGCCCTTTTTATTCCAGGAACAAACCTGGCGAGAGATCCTGCGTAAAGAAAGCGGCCTTGTTAATGCACCTACCGGCTATGGTAAAACTTTTTCGGTTTTCCTGGGAGCCGTTATTGACTTTATAAACGATCATCCCACAACTTATCAAACCAAAAAAAATAGCGGGCTGCAATTGATCTGGATCACGCCTTTAAAAGCACTGGCCAAAGATATTGGCCGTGCCATGGAGGAAGTGATTTTTGAACTTGACATGAAATGGCGTGTTGCTGTACGCAATGGCGATACTGATACAAGCGAAAGGCAAAAGCAAAAACGAAATATGCCCGAAGTGCTTATCATCACACCCGAAAGCCTCCATCTTTTGCTGGCACAAAAAGATTACCCCGCTGTTTTTGAAAACTTGAAAATAATTGCCGTGGATGAATGGCATGAGTTACTTGGCAGCAAAAGAGGTGTGCAGGTGGAGCTTGCTATTTCAAGAATAGTTCATCTTCCAAAAAAACAAAAGACTACCCTTTGGGGCATATCGGCAACTATTGGCAACCTGGCGCAGGCAAAGGAAGTTTTGTTATCGCCCATTAATGAAGAAGGTGTAATTATCAAAGCAAAAGTTGATAAGAAGATAGCTGTTCATTCCATTTACCCCGATGAAATTGAAAAATATCCCTGGGCTGGTCATCTTGGTTTAAAACTGATCGATAAAGTTTTACCAATTATTGAAAGTAGCCGCACTACACTCATCTTCATCAATACCCGTGGTATGAGTGAAAGATGGTACCAGTCACTATTAAATGTGGAACCTGAACTTGCGGGCGTTATAGCTTTACATCATGGAAGTATTGAACAGGCCCTGAGGCTTTGGGTAGAAGATGCATTGCATGAAGGCAAATTAAAAGCTGTAGTATGCACTGCAAGTCTTGACCTTGGTGTTGATTTCAGGCCGGTGGAAACAGTGATACAAGTGGGCAGCCCAAAAGGTGTTGCCCGGTTTTTACAAAGAGCGGGCCGCAGTGGTCACCAGCCGGGCTCAGTAAGCCATATTTATTTTTTGCCAACGCATTCTTTGGAACTGATGGAAGCTGCAGCATTAAAACAGGCCATGCAGGAAAACATTATTGAAAGTAAAGTGCCAAGGCTGCTTTGTTTTGATGTGTTGATACAATACCTGTCTACCCTGGCCATCAGCGATGGATTTTTACCCGATATTATTTTTGAAGAAGTACGAAAAACGTACTGTTATAAAGAAATAACCAAAGATGAATGGTCAGCCATTTTGCATTTTATTACAGAAGGAGGCAATGCATTACAGGCTTATGATGACTATAAAAAAGTAGAGATAATAGATGGGCTGTATAAAATAAATAACCACCGCATTGCCATGCGGCACCGCATGCATATTGGTACCATTGTAAGTGATGCCATGATGAAAGTAAAATTTTTAAGCGGGGGTTATATCGGTGTCATTGAAGAATGGTTCATTGCCAGGTTAATGCCCGGCGATGTATTTACTTTATCGGGCCGTAACCTGGAATTTGTTGCAATAAAAGACATGACGGCCATGGTACGCAAATCCAATGCAAAAAAATCCATCATACCAAGTTGGCAGGGAGGCCGAATGCCTTTATCGGCAAACCTGGGCATGATGTTGCGGAAAAAATTAGATGAGGCTTCGGAAGAAAATAATAATAATAAAGCTGAGGAGATAAAAGTGCTTGCTCCCCTGCTTGGCCTGCAAAAACAGTTGTCACATCTTCCCAAACAAAATCAATTATTACTTGAGCATATTGAAACCAAAGATGGGTTTCACCTTTTTGTATATCCTTTTGAAGGCAGGCTGGTACATGAGGCCATGGCAGCTATCCTCGCCTGGCGCATCAGTAAAATAACACCCATCACTTTTTCATTTGCCATGAATGATTATGGATTTGAGCTACTGAGTGACCAACCCATACCTGTTGATGACACAAATGTGTATGAATTATTTTCACTTGAAAATTTATTTGCTGATATTCAGCGAAGCGTAAACTCAACCGAGATGGCACGTCGCAAATTCAGAGATATCAGTGTTATTGGCGGCTTGATATTCCAGGGTTATCCCGGCGAAAAAGTAAAAGCGAGGCATTTACAAAATTCAGCTTCCCTACTTTTCAATGTATTCAGCGAATATGATCCCGGTAATTTATTAATAAGACAGGCATATGCCGAAGTGATGGAACAGCAGATGGAAGAAGAACGATTGCGACATATGCTGGAAAGAATACAGGCTGGCGAGATCATCATAACCTTTCCGCAACGGCTTACGCCATTTTGCTTCCCTATCAAAGCAGACAGTATGAGAGAAACTCTTTCCTCAGAAAAACTGGAAGACAGGATAAGGAAGATGCAGGAATTATTGGAGAGGGATATTTAGTATTTAGTATTTAGTATTTAGTATTTAGTATTTAGTATTTAGTAAAAAATCCAGCATCAAGTATCTTTGCTGCCTCATGGTGGATTTTATAAAACATACGATCTTAAATAACAGTTTTTTACTTTCGGCCAGCCGTTGTATTTTTTGGGAAGAAGAAAAAGCATTGATCCTCTCCGACCTGCATTTTGGAAAGACAGGCCACTTCCGTAAAAATGGTATTGCTGTACCACAAACTGTTTTTAAAGAAGACCTTCAAAGGCTTACTGCACAGGTGCAATATTTTAAACCCCGATACCTGGTGATTGTGGGTGATCTTTTTCACAGCGATGCCAACAAAGAAATGGATTTGTTCTTAAGGTGGAGAAATGATTTTGATCAACTGCAGATCATACTGGTTATCGGCAATCATGATATTTTAGGTAAAGATTGGTATATAGGTGCAGGTATAGAACTTATACCCGGCCAATTGCAGATTGGGCAATTCATTTTTACGCATGACAAAGCTGAATGTGCCGGCACAGAGAACTGCTATATATTCAGCGGACATATCCATCCCGCAGTAACCATCTCTGGTAATGCAAAGCAGTCCTTAAAATTTCCTTGCTTTTATTTTACAAAAACTTATGGTGTGCTTCCTGCATTTGGTAGGTTCACAGGTATGCATACTATCAGGCCCGTAAAAGGAGATATGGTATTTCCCTTAGTACAAAATAAGATTATGAAGCTGTGATTTTTAACTGAAACTGATAAGGTTTATTATTATTGATTTTTTTCAGCTTCTTTCCGCTTTGTTTTGTCTCCTGATCTTCCGTAAATATAGGTAACAAATCTTTTGGGCAAAATTCTTAAAACACCCGACATAATATTTGCTAAAGTACCCGGCACGACCATGAGTTTTCCCCGCAAGGTTTTTTTAACTGCAATCTCTCCCACTCTTTCCGGCTTCATGGCCATGGCATTGCCAAACCAGCCAAGTTGTTTTTTAGTTTGTTCTTTAATAGATGGTTTGGTATATACAGGTCCGGGTGCAAGGCAGCTTACACTTATATTTTTTGACTTCAACTGGTATCTTAATGCATAACTAAAACTGGTTAATGCAGCTTTGGTTGCCGAATACATGTTTTTAGAGGGTATGGGTGCAAACCCTGCCATGCTTGATACATTCAAAATATGCGATGGGGCATTTTTTTCGAGTAAAGGAAGCAAGGTAAGGCTTAAGGCCATTGCACTTTGCAGGTTCAGGTTTATCATATACCGCAAACTATCCAAAGACAACTCCAGGTAATCTTCATCACCACCCAGCCCGGCAACATTACAAAGCATTTTTAATTTTATATTATTATCAGTACACCATTTGGCAATCTCAGTAGCGCTTGCTTCTTTGCTCAAATCAAAGGACAGCACATGCACTTTTACCGGATAAGATTTTTCAATTTTATCCTTAGCTTCAACAAGGTCTTGCATACCCCGGGCAATTAAAATAAGATTATAACCCCGCTTTGCAAGTGCTTCGCTAATTGCATATCCTATCCCCCTGCTTCCTCCAGCAATTAATGCGTATGGCAAAATATCATTACTGTCTACTGCCACCCCTGTATTGTTTAGCATATATGTCGTATTTGCACTTTCATGATTATCATTTAATGAATAATATTTTTTTTCTGCCTGTATATGCAGGTAGAAAAAAAAATAAAACAGGGAAAATAGAAATGTAATTCTTTTCATGTGCAATAAAATGCATTTCATATGATATACATTTTAAATACAGCAAACTACCTGCCAACAATCAAGCTTGTTACTTCTTTTAAAAACCTACATTTGCCTCCAAACGATGAACCTATGCGTATCTTATGCTCCTTTCTTGCTTTTTTCCTTTTTAATATAGCCAATGGCCAGGCAAGAATAACCCTGGATGATATAAACAAACATGTTTGAGATAGCATAACTGTATGCGGTAAAATTTTCGGTATGCGTTATTTTGAAACCAGTAAGAACCAACCCACCTTTTTGAATATTGGGGAAAATTATCCCAACCAGAAGCTCACTGTTGTGATCTGGGGTGAGACCCGTAAACAATTTACCGGCAATATTGAAGATATGAAGGACAAAGAGATCTGCATTACCGGGAGGATAATATTATTTAAAGAAAGACCGGAGATCATTATTTATACACCCGGACAGGTCATATTGCAGTAACAAGATCATGAATCTTTGCTGGCAATAATATACATATGCCCGATCCCTCTTCCGGAAGCATGTATAGGGTTACTGAGCCGTTGATGGAAGTTGCCCGCTCGGTGATGCTAACCATCCCCGATTGTTGTTTTTCCAGTCCTGGTTTAAAGCCGTTTCTACTATCAAAAATGCTCAACTCAATGCTGTTATTGATCTCTTTGATGTAGATCATGATACTGCCTGCACGGGAATAATCCAATACTTCTGTCAATGCATCCTGGCATATCCTGAATATATCTATTTTTATTTCTGTACTTATTTTTGCCTCATCACAATTGCTTTCAAAATCACAGGATATACTGTTTAAAATAGAAAACTCTTTGCAAAGCCATTCCATAGTATTGTGCAAGCCAAAATCATCAAGCATTTTAGGGCTTATTGAAAAAGAAAGCCTCTGAATAGTTTTGATCAATAATTTACAAACCTCAGAAGTATGCTCAACTCGTTGCTTTACTTTTACAGGCAGATCATCTATATTCAGATTTAACCAGCCTACATCCATATTAATTACTGATACCAATTGGGCAAGTTCCTCGTGCAATTCATAGGCAAAATATTTCCTGTCTTTTTCTATACGGTTTTTAAAATGAGATGCCAGCCCTTTGAATTTATTATAATTATCGGTTACTTCTTTTTCTATTTTTTTTCTTGCTGTAATATCTTTAGCTATGGCCAGTATAATGTCTTTCTCTACAAGATAAAGAGAGGTCCATTCCATCCAGATAATATTGCCGGTCTTAGTTACATAACGGTTACAAAAGTTATGCATTACTTCACCTGAAATTAATTTTTCCCTGTTTAATATGGTGATCTCTACATCATCAGGGTGCATAAAATCTTTTACAGGCCGGCTGTATAATTCCTCCAAAGAATATCCCAGTTTTTCAACTACCGAACGGTTCACTTTTTTTAAATATCCATCCTTGCCTGCCAGCCAGACTAAATCAGGAGTTAATTCAAAAAAATCGGCCAGGTTAATGTTGTTCATGATTTTTGGCACTTTGGTTAGTACAAGGTATTTAAACGGCTAAGAATATTTATTGTTGCCGGGAATTTGCTGTAGAGCGATTTGTAGAAAATTTATTACAAATTCTCATTAAATTATATTACAGACTACCTTAATTCCAGTAAAACGCTTTATAAATAGTTGAATGTTTGTATAAGGATTACGAATATTACTGAAGATGGTTTAACGAAAAGAAATAAGGTTTGAGAGATTAATAATTACGGATATAAAATTTGATACCATTTGCATTAGTGATTGTTGAACCCGTCTTCATACTGCCACTGTATTGTTCAAATGAGGAATAATAGGTGAACACAAACCTGTCGATACTTTTAATTTTGCCAACGAACGTTTTATCTTCAAAAGAGCCATAATAGGTAAGTAAAGCAGATCCAATATTCTTCAGCTTGCCACGTAAATCTTTACTCTCGTATGAGGCATACCAGTTTACAGCCTGGCGCCCAATTGATTTCAGATTGCCCGTGTATGCAACATCTTCATATGCTAAATAATAATCAAGATTTAAAGAACCGATCGCTTTAAGTTTTCCTTTAAGTGCATCGTTCTCGTAAGATGCATAATAAGTCAGCAATGTTCGCCCGATGTACTTCACTTTTCCACGTATTGCCTCATCATCATTCTGGGTATAGTATTCTATCCTGCCAACATAAGGTTCAAGTTCACTATTATAATTCTCCTGGTAGCCTATGAACCTGTCAAACCCCCATTTAATTATATTTCCGTCTTTTGAAAGATATAATTGTACATTTTCATCAAGGCCAATGGCAAATACATCAACCTGGCCTGTTCCGGTTATTGTAACCCTGGAAATATGCTGCGCATTTGCAAATTGTAAAACAAATAAAAATGATATGGAGAAGAATATTTTTTTCATGAGTTTGATGCCTGGTATTTTTATGAAATAAAGATACAACACTATTGATATAAACAAAAATACGGTGTTTATGTTTTAGTTAATTTTACATATTAACCTTTACTAAAACATCAAAACAACATGTTTAAATTTATTTTGCTTGCAGCCCTGTTTTTATCATGTAATCAAAAGGAATATAAAGACCCTCACCTGCTTATTGAAACCCGGTTAGGTGATATAGAAATTGAGGTTTACCCGGATAAAGCTCCTAAAACCGTGGCCGCTTTTTTATCTTATATTGATAGCGGCTATTATAATGAGTCTTCATTTTACCGGGTTTTAAAAACGGATCAGTTTTTATCGCCAACCAACACTGGTATTATACAAGGTGGTATCTGGCAAACCAAACCGGCTCTAAAAACAACTGTTAACGGTATTGAGCATGAAACCACAAAACAATCGGGCCTAACACACCAATCGGGCACTATTTCATTGGCCCGCACAACACCTGGCTCTGCCACCACAGAATTCTTTATTTGCATAGGCGATCAAAGTCCACTTGATTCTGGAAGACGTGGAACCGGGGATGGACAGGGATTTGCAGCTTTTGGCAAAGTAATCAAGGGAATGAGTATTGTAAGGAAGATACAGGCAGAAAAAAGTACCGGAGATAAATTTGATGCAGGTATCCCGATATCAAAAATATCCAGGCTTTAATATAACTAGGCTCAAAAAAACTCCGAACTTTTATCCTGCCGGGTTGTTATTATGGAAACAATAATCTTAATTCATGATCAAAGAGAGAGCAGCCTTTATTTTGACATGCTTCAGCATTATATTTTTCAGCAGTTGTTCATTTAGTGTTAAAACTGCAAAAAAATACCTGGATAAAGCCAGCATACAAAGCTATGAGATGATTGCAGTGCCAGGTGTGCCATTTACGGAAACCGGTTGGGATAGTACCATGAAAGCACGGGTTTACTGGTCGAAATATTTATATGATAAGGGCATTGCAAAAAATATTATGTACTCAGGATCTTCAGTTGCCACTCCCTATTACGAATCAGAAATAATGGCGTTATATGCAATAGCCATAGGTATACCCAGGGAACATGTTTTTACAGAAAATAAAGCTGAACATAGCACAGAGAATTTATATTACGTTTATTTAAAGGCAAAAAGATTGGGGTTCACAAAAATTGCTTTGGCCACAGATCCCTTCCAGGCAAAGCAATTGAAGCGGTTTGCCAGGGTTAAGATAGATAAAGCTGTAGGTATAATTCCAATTGTGTTTGATACATTAAAGGCAATACAGCCATATATGATCAATCCGCAAATTGATTACAAAAATGCTATTAATAAAAATTTTGTTTCACTTAAATCACGTGAATCCTTCTGGAAAAGATTGCGTGGCACCATGGGTAAGAACATTGATCCCAACGCTTATTAATCGATTTTTTTTTGCACCAACAGATTTTTGTGACTTATTCAACCAAAGCAAATGAATAGAAAATTACACTAAGCTATAAGGGTGAAACTAACTTAACCTTTCCCAGTTAATTTCTTCGGTAAGGCTACCGCTGCTGTCTAATATCACGTAAGCCACATAGGCTACCAAATTAAGCTTAGCGGCTCTACGAGTTAGAATATCGATCTCGTAGTCACTTATTTTAAAAGGGCGGTTAGGATGTAAGAAAGTACGGATCTGCACCAGGATGTTTTTAAAAGTACCACAGGCTTTTAAACCTTGTTCATTTAACTGGAGCATTTCTTTTTGAACATGGGTATAGCCATTTTCAGTCAACCATTTTTCTACCAGCTTTTCGCCGGTTTGTTCGATTTCAGGTAAATCAGCATTCATGATGTTTGTTAGCTTCAATATCCAAATATATGGCTTTAATGTTTTACGGAATCCACCTCAATCAAATGCTAATCCGGGATCAATCCAATAGGTATAATTATCTCCCACCTGTTTTTTACCAGCGGGTTCAACCGGTCAGTATCCAATAAATGTGAAAACCGTACTCCAAAACTTACCGGCAATGCATTCCATACCTTGGTATCAAAATAGATTTCGGCACCTGTGCTCCTGTTTAGTATTTCAGTAAGTACATTGTTAACCCTTGCTTTAGCATTTGTATAATCAAAAAAAGCATTAGCCCTTATCCGTTGAAAAAAAAGCATGTTTGCAAATCCCCAATCGGGATATACAATTGGCAAATGGTAATTGATACCCAGCTTATACATTCGTCTTGTACTTAAGGCTTCATATCCACGGGAGTAGGAAAATATTTTACTGAACAGGTCAGGCATGGTATCTCTTTTTTGAAAAGATGCATTAAGTACCAGGCTATGGTTAACAAAAAGACCTGGAAAATAAAATGAACTGTTTGCAACAAACTTATGGCTGTTTCTATAATTAAGTGCATCCCTATAATTTACGCTTACTGCTTGTGCCCAGCGGGGATTTATATGTTGCCTCGCCTGCTGGCCAACATTACTAAAACCAAGGAAAGCGTTCAGGTATTTGATCGCCTTATTCTCAAGAATATTTTTACCAACACCACGGTAATAGTACTGTTCCAGGTTATACCCTCCGCCAAAATTTAAAAATTTATTTGTTCTGCCCCCAACAAACCTTAGCGGAATGGATACGCCTGCTTTTAAAGTTGCGGCATTATAAGCTACAGATCTGCCAAAAGCAGTATCAAGGGTTCTGTTGAAACTCCCTTCAACCCCTAAACTTAAAACAGGAAACCATGCGGCAAAAGCACTGTTAAACCCTATTGTATGGCTTCTATCTGTTCGGTTATAGGTGTAAGCAATAGCATTGCTAAAATTAGTGAGTATATTATCACTAAAAAAACTATACCCATATTCAGGATCATCAATTACCGGCCGCCAGCTGTGAAAATTAAAAAGCCGGAATGATTTCCGGTATTTCGTTACCGGGTTTTTAATGCCTGCTACAACATTTTTTTCATAATTTTCAGATTCCATATAAGCTTTACTTCCGCCGTCCCTTACAAAATTCTGAGGTGAGATAACCTTCCATTCAACCTGGCTAAGGTTCACCATAGCAAGCCTGTATCCACCGGCAGTAACAACAGATACCAACATCTCCCCTTTTTGATTTACTGCAGGATGATAAACTCCGTTTACATTATTTGTTACCTGGTATATTTTTTTTGTAAGAAGATCTACTGCAAAAGTCTTATCAGCATTATCATGCATTGCTGTAAAATAAACAGTATCTCCTTTTACAAAAGGATAGCCCATCACATTGAATGAAGCGGGGGTAATGTTATCTGTTACCCCGGTTTCCAGATCAACCTTTACCAGCCTCATTTTACCGGCAGGATTTCTAACAGCAGAAACTGCCGTATTTGAATTGATATACTTTGTTTGTGTAAAAAAATAGTTAGCGGGGTTAGCTACCTGCCTGATCAGGTTACCCGATCTTACATCAATCCTCACCAGGTTATTGGTGCCTTCCGGGCTTACTGCTACCGCCAGTATCTCAGTTCCCGCAGCATTGATATCAGGTGAAAAATATTTTGACCTGGCTGTGATCTTCCTTTGTTCCCCTGTGTAAATATCAAGCAGTTTTATCACACTGTAATCACGATTTATCCATCTCGGGTCCGACTCGTATGCTGCATACACAACCTTACCATTTTGATATGCATAATAATCATCTATCACAATATCCCTCACCCTAAGCCGGGTTTCTTTTCCTTTAGAAAGAATATAAAAAGTATTTATTTCATTATAAGATTTTTTGGTTAACAAAATACTATCATCAGCAATGTAGTTGGGAAACTGGTAATCAACCACATTGTTCTTTTCTTCGTTTGTAAGATAAGTAAATGAAGTGGCAGCAACTGTTTGCACAGGCAATGACCTGAGCTTAAAATACTGCAGCGCATCTTGCCTGAATTGCGGGTAACTTCTTCCGGAGTATCTTTCGATGGCCCGGTTAAAAGCATAAAACACACCCCTGAACCTTACCGCATCATTGGTTACCTTATTCCAGAAATCATCTCCAAATTTTTCATACCCGTATGCAGTTAACAGGTATCCCAGTTCATAATGGTCAGGGATAAGATCTTTATAAGAGCCATTCCTTAACTTCATCCAGGAATAATTTTTATTGCCCAGCCACAATGATCTAAAATCATTATAAAATGAAGGCATCCTGCCCCGTCCCTGTTCACTCACAAATGTTTCCTGCCATACGGCATCGCCTTCAAAAAAATAATCCGGTACGGTGATCCCGTTAGCCAATAATTGTCCCTCCTGCCCCAGGAAAAATGAAAATACTTTAGTAAATCCCTTATTGAAATTGCTGAACTGCTGCATATGCCTGTTCTCATGTATAGTCAGGTTATCATCCAGCCTTAAACTACCGGTAGAAAAATTATTCTGTGGCGGGATCATATAAAATTCACTGATCACCGGGGCCAGCCTCACGTATGCATTGGGAATGGTTGTTTGATTTTGCAGAACGATACTCCATTTGTTTTGTTTTCCGCCAATGGTTTTCGCCGTTGAATCGCCAAGTAATTTCATCACATTGGCTATCCTGTTGGCCTGGCTGTCGAGCCCTTTTGGGAAAATTACCCTCACTCTGTCTGTGTTAACCTGCTTCCATTTTACAGATGGCGGGTTGCCACCAAAGTTCTGGGCCATTGCGGAAAATACGGTCAGCAAAAATAAAAAAGCCAGGATGATGAATTTCATAGTAATCTTTGACTAAAGTTAGTAAAAACAGACAACTTGATATCAGGCAGGCACAGCTTCCCCTAATTTTTTAAAGGTTTATAGCATAGCCAGAAAACAAAATGCAAATACCAAAATAAGTTTTAGTATTTTGTGGCATAAAATTACCTCTCATGAAACTTTTTGTTGCCGGCTTACCTTACGACCTTGATGATGCTGAATTGATGGAAATATTTGAAAAATTTGGCACAGTTGTAACTGCCAGAGTTGCTATGGACAGGGATACAGGAAAAAGCAAAGGATTTGGTTTTGTAGATATGCAGAACGCTGAAGAAGCCCGTGATGCTATTGAAAATCTGAAAGATATTTCGCTCGGCAAAAAACCATTGGTGGTAAAAGAAGCGGAAGAAAAATCAGGCCCTCCAAGCGGTGGTGGATTCAGGCCGGGTGGCCAAAACCGCAGTGGCGGTGGGTATAATAGTGGTGGCGGCTATAATAACAACCGCAGGGGATATTAATGATCAATACATTTTTATAGATCTTATACAGCAGCTAAACCTGCTGTTTTTTTATTGTCCTGTATTTAATGCCCGCCACTCATCTTCTAAAACCGCCATTTCTATCATACTCAAAAATTCATTGTTATACCAGAGTATATCACGGGAAACACCTTCTATATTAAAACCGATCTTCAGGTAGCAATTCAGGGCATCTTTATTATTGTCATAAACACCCAGGCAAATGCGATGAAAACCCAAGTCTTCAAAACCTATCTTTAGTGCTGCTTTTGTTATTTGCTGGCAAAAGCCTTTTTTTTGTGAACCAGGATCTACAAATACCCTTGTTATCCTGGCTGACCTGTTCTTCCAGCTTACGCCGCCTAATGAGATATGGCCTACAACCGCACCGGTATCGGTATCTATTGCTTTATAAACGAATGCACCGGACTCATGTGGAATATTGGTATCCTTCATATACCACTCCAGGTTTTTTATAGTTAATGGGAATGAGAATAAGGAACCAGACCATTTTATCAACAGCTCTTCTGAATCAATCCAGTTGATCAATTGCTGAAAATCGCTGCTTTCAAATGGCTCAAGTTTTATCATCAGGTGCGGTTGCTTTTAGTGCAGGGTGAAATTAAGGTTAAATGCATAAGCAGAAAAAATTTGCTACTTTAAATACTTATCAAACCAATCCACGAAAAACTTCTCTTCTACCTGCATATCTTTCCAGCCATGGCTGCCACCCTCTTTAATGATGAGGTTATTTGGGACTTTTGCTTCTTTAAATTTTTCAATGATAGACTCTGATTGCTGCTTGGGTACAAGCATATCTTTATCTCCATGAATTATTATTACAGGCGGATCATCGGAACTGACTGAATTTATTGGAGATATCTGTTTTGCAATAGCCAACCTTTTTTCGGTATCCGTTATAGAAACGAAAGTACCTGTGGTATCATTCCATACTTTAAAATCAAATGCAGCAGCAACCTTGGCCATTACCAAACCGGCCTGGTTTATTTTACCCGATGTATTTAGCCCGCCATAGTTTATAAAATCGGTAGGCGGAAAAAAAACAGCAGCAGCCTGCACCCTGCTGGATACCTTATCAACCGGGTCGGTAGATTTTGAATTGACAATATCATCGGCCGTTGCGATCATCAAAGATAAATGGCCTCCCGATGACGAACCAGTGATACCGATCTTATTTGCATCAATGCTGTACTCTTTTGCATTATACCTTATAAAACGAACTGCTCTTTTTAAATCACTGATCTCTTCAGGAATTGTATACCTCGGCTGGCTCCCAACCATAACTCCAAACACAGTATAGCCATTTTCAATATAAACTTGTGACCACTCCGGTAATCTTGTCCTTGATCTTTCTGAAGAAATCCAATTGCCGCTTATTACACTTATTATCGCTTTGCCATTTGATTTTTGTTTTGGAGCAAGCACCGTCATGGTTAGTGCCATGCCGTCTTTACGGCCATAAATAATTTCTGTTTTGGAAAAGACCAGGCTGTCCTGCCCTGTTGTACTTAACGTAAAAGCAACAAGGATCGAAATAAAAATGTATCGCATATTGATTATTAAATTTGTTTCTGCTATTCAAACAATTCAGCCTGGGGATTGGCGGAAACCTTAGGCACCCATTCCATTTCAATGGATTTATTAAAATCTGCCAGTTTATTGCCCAATGCTTTCCATCCCATAACATCTACCACTTTACTGATGGTAACTTTTGCTTTACGCACCTGTGCACCCCTGCCGCTTTGCATAGCAAGTATGGGCTCATCATCAGTAGTTACTGCTTCAAGGTAGTTGCCATCTCCTTCTTTAATAAATAAAAATTTATTGTGAAGAGTGGATGTTTCTATCTTAAAACGCTTAACACTGTATTGCACTTTTTCTTTATCAAAATATACCGCTGTAATTATTTTTTCTGCATTAAATTTTTCCAGCAACAAAACTTTTTCTGTATCAAAGCGCTGGGTTAATTCCTGGTCGGTTATTTCGTAATTGCCATCAGTATAAATAACCAGTAACCTGTCTTCTGCATCAAACTTGCCCAGGTAATCTCCTTTTTCATCGGTATTAAGCCTGCCGAATTTATTATCAAACCAAAGCTTCTTAGCATCCAGTGTTGAGTTACCAGCTTCTTTGAACTTAACCGATTTGATGGGATACTTGGTCACCTGGTTACCTATGCTTCCCCTGCCCTTGATGTCCTGTTCCTCGAAATAAAAATCAAATTCTTTGATCCGGGCACTGCAATTAGGACTTAATATTATCTTAACTACCTCTGCTTCGCCATTTGCATTTGCTGTAAAATAATGAACCCTGCTTTTATCTGATCCTTTAGTAAGATCATATTCCTTATCACGTGTTACACCAGTTACATTAAACCGTTTCGCAAAACTTATGCCCGTTTTACCATCTACGTAAATCATATTGTAAGTGGTGCGTTCGTCATTCTTCATAAATACAGCCACGTGTAGAATGTCTTTCCCAATGAATACTTTATCGGAAACTTTTACCACTTTCATTACTCCTCCTTTGGTGAATGCAATAATATCATCGAGGTCAGAAACTTCTGCCACCAGTTCATCTTTCTTTAATCCTGTTCCTATAAATCCATCTGCAAAATTTGCATAAATTTTAATATTTGCTATGGCAACTGATTTGGCCTCAATGGTATCAAACTGTTTTATCTCTGTCTTGCGTTCCCGGCCTTTACCGAATTTCTTTAACAGGTTCTCGTAATAGGCAACTGCATAGTCTGTAAGATTTGCCAGGTCATGCTTTACCTGTTTGATATCTGCTTCCAGACCTTTGATCTGGTCATTCAGGTCATCAATATCCAGCTTATAAATACGGCGAACCGGTTTCTCAGTAAGTTTAATGATATCCTCACGGGTAATATCCCTTTTTAGTAATTTTTTAAAAGGCGTAAAAGCTTTGTCAATTGCTTCCAGCACTTTATCCCAGGTTTCATGCTTCTTCTCTAATTCCTTATATATTTTTTCTTCAAAGAAGATCTTTTCCAAAGAAGTGTAATGCCATTTCTCATAAAGCTCTGCAAGCTTTATTTCGAGCTCTTTCTTTAATAAATCCTTTGTGTTGTCTGTAGCGGTTTTCAGTAGATCGGTTACTTTTAAGAACTGTGGCTTGTTTTTTACAATTACACAGGCATTGGGCGAAATACTCACTTCACAATCGGTAAATGCATAAAGTGCATCAATGGTAATATCCGGCGAAATGCCCGGAGCCAGTTCAATGATGATCTCCACTTCGGCAGCAGTATGATCAGTAACTTTCTTGATTTTTATTTTTCCCTGGTCATTGGCTTTTACAATACTTTCCATCAACTGAGTAGTAGTTACCCCAAATGGAACATTTCTTATTACCAGTGTTTTCTTATCAACTTCTTCAATAATGGCTCTCACCCTTATCTTACCTCCACGTACCCCATCACTATAATTTGCTGCATCCATGGTACCCCCGGTTTGAAAATCGGGCAGTATCTCAAACTTTTTTCCTCTTAAATATTTTATGGAAGCATCAATGAGTTCGCAGAAATTATGGGGAAGGATCTTTGTTGCCAAACCAACAGCAATACCTTCTGCTCCCTGTGCAAGTAACATGGGAAATTTCATCGGCAGTGTTACCGGTTCATTCTTACGGCCATCATAACTCAGTGCCCAATCGGTGGTTTTTGCATTAAAAGCAACTTCAAGCGCAAACTTGCTCAATCTTGCCTCGATGTATCTTGATGCGGCTGCTTCATCTCCCGTTCTTACATCACCCCAGTTACCCTGTGTTTCAACCAGCAGGTCCTTTTGTCCCATGTTCACCAATGCATCACCAATGGATGCATCGCCATGCGGGTGGTACTGCATACTTTGTCCAATAATGTTGGCTACTTTATTAAAGCGGCCATCATCCATTTCTTTCATGGCATGTAAGATCCTTCGCTGTACCGGTTTTAATCCATCTTCTATGGCAGGCACAGCCCTTTCCAGTATTACATAACTGGCATAATCCAGAAACCAGGTTTTGTACTGGCCACCAATACCGGCATCGGTGTGTTCGTATTCTTCTTTTGCTTTTTTGCTGTTTGCCATATTTTATTTTTTCACGCAAAGGCGCAAAGATGGAAAGACACGCAAAGTTTTATTTGCGGCTTATGGATTTTCACTTTGCGGCTTTGCGTGCAACTTCATCTCAAATTCTTTCATCTTACCCACATTACCCTGCACATCAAACATATCCTGTGCGATCATCAATTTTAAACGCCATAATAAATACATATCCCCTGTTGTATGTTTTGCTTTGGTAACATGAGCATGAATAATTTTTGATGCTTTTTGCCAATCTCCTGTTACCAATTTCTTTAACTCAGGATCATAAAAATCATAATCTTCCTGTATTAATTTTTTTCCACCCTCCAGCAAACGTATTCCTTTGTTTTCATTGCAGAGCTTTGTCCACTCATCAGGATCAACTTCAAATTCACTGGGTGTAATTTCCCGTTCCAGTTTTTTTGCTTTTACAAATTCTCTGGCAGGAATTTCAAATAAATTTTCTGGATAAAAAAGGTTTCCTTTCTCATTTAAAAAAGGAAGATTGTTAAGGTACAATATAAAGATGCGGCCCTGGTAATTTTTCAACTGGCTCATTAGCCAATAGTACCCACTTACATCGTGTTTGTTTTGTGCAGCCCATATCCAAACTGTTTCTTCGGGATCATTGTCCAGTCTTTCTATTAATGTTGCTACAGTTTTTGCATCATCAACTTTGCCGCTGTCAACATCTCCGTCATAATCGCCACCGGCCAACACATCACGCCACCATTGTTTACGTTCTGCGATTCCTTCTTCGGTAAAAAGATTCAGCAACGGCCCAACTGCGTAATCATCCTTTATCTGAATAATATCGCCCTGTAATGTTTCGTCCAGTTCAAAACTTTTTTCTAACGCAGCAATATCTGCTTCCTGAAATACTATGTGGATCATGTATTAATTAAGAATTAAAAATTAAAAATTAAGAATTTGATTGTTTTTCGAAGAGTTCAAAATTGCTGTCAATATTTTAATTATTTCATCACAGTCTGTCAAAAATGAACCAGCGAGTTTATCTTCCAGCAAATTACTTTCTTTAAATAAACGAATCCAATATTTTGTTTCCCTTGCCTCACGATATGCGATTTCAAGCTTATGAATAAAATCTTTTCTTGAAGAACCTCCGATAGCTTCTTCTGTATTAGCACCGATCGAAGTTCCACTTCTTAAAACCTGTAAAGCTAGATCTCTTTCTACTTTACTCTTTCGAAGGTGATGAAATAACTTAATAATTCTTAACCCAAACAAAAAGATCTTTTCAACAATCAAATTATCTTTTGCCATGGCGAATTATTAATTATTAATTTTTAATTACTAATGGTTTCCTCCACCAGGTCCATTTCCACTTTCAGGTTCTCAATAATAAAATCCTGGCGGCTGGGCGTGTTCTTACCCATATAATATTCCAGCAACTGCTGTATATGGGTTTCGGGCAAAAGCATTACCGGCTGCAGTTTCATATCCTCGCCAATAAAACGGGCAAACTCATTCGGACTTATCTCACCCAATCCTTTAAAACGTGTGGTTTCTGGTTTATTACCCAGTTTACGGGTAGCTTCCTGTTTCTCAGTTTCATTATAACAGTAAATGGTTTCCTGCTTATTCCTAACACGGAACAAAGGCGTTTCTAAAATATACACATGCCCGTTCTTTACCAGGTCGGGGAAGAATTGGAGGAAGAAAGTCATCAGCAATAAGCGTATGTGCATACCATCCACATCAGCATCAGTTGCAAATACAATATTATTGTAACGCAAGCCTTCGTAACCCTCTTCAATATTTAAAGCATGTTGCAAAAGGTTAAATTCTTCATTTTCGTAAACCACTTTTTTCGTCAACCCATAACAATTTAAAGGCTTACCACGTAAACTGAACACCGCCTGTGTTTCCACGCTTCTTGCCTTGGTAATGCTACCGCTTGCACTATCACCCTCCGTGATGAAAATTGTACTCTCCTTTTGTTTCTCAGCAATTTTATCTTTGTCCTTACCACTTGCCTCATCATTGTAATGAAACTTGCAGTCACGTAATTTTTTGTTGTGAAGATTAGCTTTTTTTGCCCTTTCATTGGCCAGCTTTTTAATGCCGGCCATATCCTTACGCTCCCGTTCATTCTGTTCAATTCTTTTTTTAAGTGCTTCAGCAGTCTCAGGATTTTTATGCAGGAAATTATCCAATTCTCTTCCTAAAAAATCGCCGATGAAGTTACGCATGCTTGGGCCGCCCTCATAAACGGTTTGGGAACCTAATTTTGTTTTGGTCTGGCTTTCAAAAACCGGCTCTTGAACCCGTATGCTCAATGCTGCGCAAACACTTCCACGGATATCAGAAGCCTCATAATCTTTTTTATAGAATTCTCTTATGGTTTTTACAAACGCTTCCCGGAAAGCGGCAAGGTGAGTACCCCCCTGTGTGGTGAACTGGCCATTTACAAAACTGTAATACTCTTCGCCATAATCATTTTCATGTGTTAAGGCAATTTCAATATCCTCGCCCTTTAAATGAATGATGGGATATCGGATCTCGTCTTCATTGGTCTTACGTTGCAACAGGTCAAGTAAACCGTTCTTGCTTACATACCTTTTGTTATTCAGGTTCATCACTAAACCTGCATTCAGGTAACAATAATTCCAGAACTGGTTATCGAGGTACTCCTGCACAAAATGAAAATGCTTAAATATTTTTTCATCCGGCACAAAGGTTACCAGTGTTCCATTCTCTTCGGTTGTTTTTACTTCTTTATACTCCTGTGTTAAAACTCCTCTTTCAAATTCGGCTGTTTTTTCTTTCCCATCTCTAAAAGCAGTTACTTTAAAATAATTACTGAGGGCATTTACAGCTTTGGTACCCACGCCATTAAGTCCAACACTTTTTTGAAAAGCTTTACTATCATACTTGGCGCCAGTGTTTATTTTACTCACAACATCTACTACTTTACCTAAAGGAATTCCACGGCCATAATCACGTATGGTAATGGTTTTATCTTTGATGTTTACATCCACATGCTTTCCATAACCCATAGTATGTTCATCAATACAATTATCTATTACTTCTTTCATTAAAACATAGATTCCATCATCAGGACTGCTGCCATCACCCAGTTTACCGATGTACATGCCCGGACGAAGCCGTATATGTTCCTTCCAGTCGAGGCTTCGTATTGATTCCTCATTATAATCATATTTCTCGTTCTCTGCCATTCTTTAGTTAATTGTTAATGGGTTAATTGTTAACCGGCCTACTCCTTTAACGGATATACAGATCAATGGATAACCTTTTATTCAGTGCTGCGAATATAACTGAATGGAAGGATTTTTTAGAAAGACTAATTATCCACAATGATGATATAAATGTGAGCAATTGGCAAAGTGAAGAAACTTATTGCATAATATGACCGCAATTAGTTTTGCCGGTGCTGAAAATCATAGGTTACCAGGCTTATTGCAGTTTATTTTACCTAAAATTAATTATTATGATCCGGTACAAAATCCTGTCGGCGGGTTTGGCTGCTGTTTTCTTTTTTTCGTGCAGTTCAACCAAAATAACCAATTCATGGAAAGCTGAAAGTGCTGTAGCCAAACCCTACCACAATATAATGATATGGGGTATTATGCCTGAAAAGGACAGCATACTGAGGAACCAAATTGAAAACCACCTGGTAAATGACCTGGTAAGCAAAGGGTACCATGCTATTTCATCACTAAATGTTTATACATCCAAAGCCTACAAAAAACTTACGACACAGGAAATTTTAAATGAATTTAAAACAACAGGTGTTGATGCAGTAATTACTTTAGTATTGCTGGATAAGCAAAAGGAAGACAAATATTATCCTAGAGGTTTTTTTAACCAGACCATAAACAACACCAATAATGTTGACAGGTATTTTTCAACCATGTATGAGCGGGTATTTATGCCGGGTTATTATATATCAACAACCCAGTATTTTTGGGAAGCCAATTTATTTGAAATATCAGGTGATAAACATGTATATGCAGTACGTACAAAATCTTTTGATCCTAATTCTACAGATGCGCTGGCTCATGAAAACGGCTTGAAAATAATGAAGGATATGCTTAAGCAAAAGATCATATTGGATCGTATTCCTAAAACGGATTGATCTTTATATTCATCTTTTACCTGACAATAAAGATGAGTTACTGTTTAGGAAATATTTTTTATAGTAGCTTTATGTAAATCAATTTACATGAATCTTGATCTTACAAATAAAACCGCCCTTGTTTGTGGCAGTACACAAGGGCTTGGATATGCAAGTGCAAAAGAATTAGCATTACTTGGATGCTCCATTGTATTGATGGCCCGCAATGAAGACAAATTAAAGCAATCCGTACAATCGCTGGATACTTCCAAAGGACAACAGCATCAATATCTGGTGGCAGATTTTACAGATACCAATGCTGTTAAAACTGCCATCGATGGGTTTATAAAAAATAAAACTATCCATATCCTTGTAAATAATACCGGCGGACCTGCCGGTGGTACAGCCCTATCTGCCAAGGCCGAAGATTTTTTATCTGCTTTTAATAATCATCTTATCAATAACCATAACCTTACCCAGGCAGTAGTGCCCGGTATGAAGCAGGCAGGTTTTGGCAGGATCATCAATATCATTTCTACCTCGGTAAAAAGCCCCATTGCAGGATTAGGTGTAAGCAATACCATCAGGGCTGCTGTTGCCAACTGGGCTAAAACCCTGGCTACCGAACTGGGGCCTTTTGGTATCACTGTAAATAATGTTTTACCGGGCTTTACTAAAACTTTAAGGGCCGATTATGTGATCGCTTCAAAAGCCAAAGCAACCAATTCTTCGCAAGAAGAGGTAATGAGAAATCTTGTAGCGGAAATCCCCACTGGCCGGATTGGACAGCCTGAAGAATTTGGTGCAGCTGTTGCATTTTTATCTTCCCCTGCGGCAGCCTATATCAATGGTATCAACCTACCGGTAGATGGTGGCAGACTAAGTTGTTTATAATTTAAAACTGCGCAACCCTTTATACAATTTTGTAGTCTTACCCTAGCACTGCATTTTATTTTGTGCAGGTGATTGATATGTATATTTCCTTATATCATTTTAAAATCAAAGCATGAAATTGACTAAAGTGTTTTTGACTGTTATGTGTATGTTCAGCCTGCTATTTGCGGGTTGCAAATCAAAGGATGCAACCATAAAGGCCAACGTAGAAAAAGCATTAAGGGCAGATAACACAATTGTTGATCCGGCTGTAGAGGTAAAGGATGGTGTAGTTACAATAAGCGGACAATGTAAAGATGAGGACTGCAGGGCTACCTGCGAAAAAACAGTTAAGGCGGTAAAAGGTGTAAAATCGGTAATAAACAATAGTACTGTGCCATCACCAGCTCCTGCGCCTGAATCTGTAACTGCTGTACTGGATGAAACCAGTAAACAACAAGTAAGAGATGGGCTAAAGGACATTCCGGGTGTTAACCTGGTATTTACTGCAGATAAAGCTGTTGTAAGCGGTGAAGTAACTGTGGCAAACAGGAAAAAGATCATGCAGATACTTGCATCTGCAAAAGTACTTTCCGATGTAAGCAATTTAAAAAATAAAAAATAATTGATCAGCATTTAAAAAACTAAATCATGGCATTACAGGATAAATATGCTGAATTATTGCAAACTGCCAATAAACTGGGCGTTTCAGATCTTGCTACAGCAGAAAAAGAAGGCGTATTACACATTAGCGGCACTGCAAAAAGCACAGCCGATTATGATGCGTTATGGGATTTGTATGCTAAGATTGATCCCAACATGGCAGGCGGAGACCTGATGATGAACCTGGATGTTAAAGCTGATGCCGGGGCAAGCTTAAAGATCACAACGGATTCATCCAACCTCAACATCAGGAGTACACCAACCACTGAAGGAGATATTGTAGGCAAGGCTGCACATGGTGAAACTGTTACTCTTGTTGAAAAGACAAATGACAGCTGGTGGAAGATAAGGACAAAGGATGGTGAAGAAGGATATGCCTTTACACAATATCTTTCGCCGGAATAAAACATTGATTTTTTTGTTTTAAGCCATTCCAGTAAAAGGAATGGCTTTTTTAATTTAGCTTTATCTACAAACTATTTATATGAAAAAATCATTTTTACTTATATGCATTTTAATGTTTAGTATCTACAATTCTTTTGCGCAATTTTTTAAAAAAGATGCAGGCCTGGCCCATACTTTTTCTATTGTTGCCCGTGATGCGGTTACCGGCGAAATGGCTGTGGGTGTACAAAGCCATTGGTTCAGTGTGGGCACAGCAGTCAGTTGGGGCGAAGCAGGTGTTGGCGTTGTTGCCACACAATCTTTTGTAAATAAAAGCTATGGCATTAAAGGATTAGAACTGATGAAGAAAGGAAAAACTGCTCCTGCTGCATTACAGGAATTATTGCAGGCTGATGATGGAAGAGAAGTGAGGCAGATTGCTATGATTGATGCAAACGGTAATGTAAATGCCTATACCGGAAAAAACTGTATTGATCATGCCGGCAATATTGTGGGTAAAAATTATTCGGTACAAAGCAATATGATGTTGGGTAATAATGTAAATGCAGCCATGTCGAAAGCATTTGAAAGCAGTGAAGGAAAACCTTTGGCAGAAAGGGTTTTATTAGTATTGCAGGCTGCACAGGCTGCAGGTGGAGATATACGGGGCAAACAATCGGCTGCCATTTTGGTTGTTGCCGGTAAAAGCACCGGCCAGCCCTGGAACGAACGCCTGATTGATCTTAGGGTGGATGATCATAATGCACCTTTGAATGAATTGAGCAGGCTATTGAAGTTATACAGGGCATATGAACACATGGATAAAGGTGACCTGGCAACAGAAAAGAACGATATGAAACTGGCCATGGAAGAATATGGTGCTGCCATGAAAATGTTTCCCCAAAATTTAGAAATGCAGTATTGGACAGCCATTACACTGGCCAATAATAAAAGGATTGTCCTCTCCTAAAAAAACTTGACACATTTTGAACAAACGATTTTCAAAATGAGTAGAGTAAAAGCAGTTTCAAATTATACCATATTGGTATCAGATTCTTTTGAGCAAACGGAAGAAAAATACAATTATGAGGTGAGTT
>JBBSJI010000039.1:0-26530 GCA_038257425.1 Chitinophagales bacterium | reverse complement strand
TTTTCCTACCTGGTAGATGAAAAAAAGCTTAATGACAAAGCGGTTTTTAAAAGAATAAAAAGCCTGGTGATACCACCTGCCTGGGAAGATGTATGGATATGTATGCTGGAAAACGGCCACCTGCAGGCCACCGGGCTTGATGTAAAAAAAAGGAAACAATACAGGTATCATCCACACTGGAGTGCTTTACGTAATCATACAAAATACTATCGCCTGCTTGAATTTGGCAAAGCCCTCCCTGTTATAAGACAACAATTGGAAAAAGATCTTTCGCTGCCGGGTTTACCAGTAGAGAAAGTATTAGCATTGGTGGTATCGCTGATGGAGGAAACCAGTATCAGGATCGGGAATAATTTTTATGAAAAACTCTATGGCTCTTTTGGCCTTACTACTTTAAAAGACAGGCACGTTAAAATAAAGGGATCGGGGCTGAAATTCATTTTTAAAGGCAAAAAGTCGGTTGAACATAGCATAAGCCTTAAAAATAAGAAACTGGCTGCACTGGTAAAAAAGTGCCGTGACATTCCGGGAAGAGAACTCTTTCAATACTACGATGAAGCCGGTGGTAAACATACAGTTGATTCCGGTATGGTAAATAATTACATTAAGAATATAAGTGGCGGAGCTGATTTTTCTGCAAAAGACTTTCGTACCTGGGCCGGTACAGTGCATGCTTTTAAAGCCTTTACTGAATTAGGCCCTTTTGAAACAGTAACTGAACAGAAGAAAAAAATAGTGGAAGCCTTAGACATGGTTGCAGGAAGACTTGGAAATACAAGAACCGTATGCAAAAAATATTATGTTCATCCTGCAATTATATCCCTGTATGAAAATAAAGCTCTTGCTAAGTACGAAGAACAATTAAAAACATCAAAAGCTGCAGATCCTTCAGAGAGTTTACCTGAAGAAATAATAATTTTAAAGATTTTGGAAACCCAATAATGTATTAAGCATCTCACTACAAAAAAACTAAAATGGACCTGGTTTCCGGATATCCTTTCTGGCTTATTAAAGATGGACTAATGTTTAATTATCCTGCACTTGAAAATTCGATCAATACCGATGTGCTGATCATTGGTGGAGGCATTTCCGGGGCATTAACAGCTTACCATATGGTTAATGCAGGAATTGATTGCGTTGTGGCAGACTCCAGGAGCATTGGGCTGGGAAGCACCTGTGCCAGCACTTCCTTATTACAATACGAGATTGATACTCCCCTTTCTGAACTTACAAATAAGATCGGGTATAAAGAAGCTGTTACTGCTTATAAACTTTGTGAAGAAGCGATCATAAAAATGCAGGAGATTGATGCAAAAATAAACTGTGGGCAATTTGAATTTAAAAAAAGCATGTACTGTGCTGCCTTTAAAAAAGATATCCCTTTTTTAAAACGTGAATTTGAAATAAGAAAAGATAATGGCCTTAAAGTAAATTACCTGAATGAAGATATTTTATCAGAACAATATGGAATTAATGCACCTGCTGCAATCCTGTCTGATACGGCTGCCCAAACAAACGCTTATAAATTTACCCATGCTTTACACCAGTTCTCTATAAAAAAGGGTTTAAGGGTATTTGACAGGACACGCATCATTAAAATACAGCATGAACAAAATGTTGTTATGCTTACAACAGATAAAGGGCATACCATAAAAGCAAAAAAACTGGTATATGCAAACGGGTATGAAGTGGTGAACTATATTGACAAAAAAATCGTCAGCCTAAATTCAACTTATGCTATCATTTCTGAGCAGTTTACCTCTGATGTTGATTTTTGGAAAGATGAAGTGTTAATATGGGATACGGCAGATCCGTATTTATATGCCCGTACAACAAAAGATAAAAGGATAATTGTTGGCGGTCGTGATGACCCTTTTAAAAATGCACATACACATAACGAACGCATTGAAACTAAAACAAAGCAGTTAAAAAAGGATTTTGAAAAGTTAATCCCTGGTATTGATTATAAACCTGAGTTTAGCTGGGCAGGTGTATTTGGCAGTACCAAAGATGGCTTACCATTTATTGGCAGCTATGCAAAAAAACCGAACAGTTACTTTGCCCTGGGCTTTGGCGGCAATGGCATTGTCTTTAGCCAGATAGCTGCCGAAATAATTACCGAACTTGTATTAAAAGGTTCAAACAGGTATAGTACCTTATTTTCTTTTGAGCGGTTGTAATAATCGGGGCAAATTTTTCATTGGCGGGAAAACTGCACCCCAAATTCTCCAATATTAAATCATTTTACAGGTACAATATTCTGGCATGCTATTTACCCCTCTCACTAAAAGCCCATCATGATATTATTAGAACAGCAGATTATATTAAAAGTATACCACGAGAAAGAATTAAGAAAGTATGATGTAATTGAAATACTGAAGGATGATGAAGGCATGAGTTTTACGGTATACCACAAAGGAGAATATTTGTATACACTTATCCCAAAAATGACAGACGTACTTACTTTCCATTTATCTGATGCAGATATATGTTCAACCATACTTTTCGATTGGGACCTTTATTTAAAAATTGAAGCTTCATTGTACTCAGTCTTTTTGAAAGAAATGCCTTCGTGATTAACGAAAGGGATATAGTTTTAAAATAATCTTCTCGGTTTGAGGAATTAGTTCCTCAGGAAATGCAAAAAAAAGATAAACGGTAACTTATTTATTTGGCATACCCTTTGAATTTTTATACTAAAACAAAACACTATGTACTACTTCTACGAAAAAGATGAAAACCTCGCTTTCTTAAAAGAAAAGATCAGCGATATAAAGATTGCTTTATTTAAATCAGAGATCAATTCTGAACTAACATTACCTAATAACATTATTCAAACCCTAAGGGTTGAAGAAGATGGAACGATATGGTTCTTTACTACCTGTAAAGGAAACTATGCAAGATTCATCGATAAATCTTTTTATGCTTACCTGAGCTACTATAAAAAAGATACAGGTTGCAGGCTTCAATTGGGAGGAAAAGCAATAATTGTAGATAACAGTTATGAAGGCCTCTTGTCTTCAGGTGAAAATGATTCAGAAGGTTATACAAGCGTATTGGTACAAATGAAAATTATGCAGGCTGAATATGTTGAGAATAAAGTACTGGGTGATTACACCTGGACAGATAAGATAAAGACTGCGATCAATAACTTCTTTGTATCCCCATCGCACAGGGTCTATAATTTCTCTTGATAAGCAACAGGTACAAAAAATAAGGAAGATATCTTCCTTATTAAACTAAAATATTTATTTGATTATATCCTTACACATCTGTTTTACTGCTTATCAAAAGCAACGATTTTTCCTTTGCAATAATTGTTTCCAATATTCGTGGATGTATAACAATAACCTGGCCTTTCATTACTTCAAGGTTGCCTGTTTCTACTGTAATTTCAATGGCACCTTCCATTACCTGAACAGTAGTATGGTTGTTTGCAATACTATCCGTAATGGAAGCCCCTTCTTTAAGCCAGCATAACAACATAGTAAGTCCATCAGTTTTATAAATGGTGATACTGTTCCGGTCATTTTTCTCCCAGGCATCTTCATCCCTTAATTGATCACTGTATTTTTTAAGATCAATAAAAACAAGTGGCGCATCAATGATGCGGTCTCCTTCAGGTCTGTTAAGTGTTGCTTCATTATACTTTGTTTCCATAATGTATGTTTTAAATAATCTAATTCATAGATTATGCCAGTTTGATAAATTTATTGCCCAGAGTGTTTAACGGCATACAAATTGAAATTTGTTTACCTGCAGGTAATAAGCAAAAAACTCATCAATATGCAAAAGGCAGCTCCAAAAAAGAATATTCATAAACCCCAGCAACAAAACAGGCCCGGAAAAGAAAGCCGGATGAAACCTGTACCTATAACCGAGAATAATGCTGTACAAAGCAGTATACGGCTTTTAGGAAAAACAGCTGTGATCACCGGTGCTGATAGCGGCATCGGCCGGGCTGTGGCACTGTTATTTGCCAAAGAAGGTGCAGATGTAGCCATTATTTATCTGAATGAACATTCAGATGCAGAAGAAACAAAAGGAATTATTGAAGATAAATACGGCAGAAAATGTGTGCTCGTTAGCGGCGATATATCCAAAGAAGCATTTTGTAAAAAAGCAATAAGTAAAATAGTGAAGAAATTTCAGCAGGTTGATGTACTGGTAAACAATGCAGCCATTCATTATGAAAGCAAAGGCCTGGAAGATATCTCAACAAAAAATTTATTGAAAACTTTTGGCACTAACATTTTTTCTATTTTCTGGTTAACAAAAGCGGCTTTGCCTTTTATGAAAAAAGGAAGTGCAATTATTAATACTGCTTCAGTTACTGCATACAGGGGCAGTAGCGGACTCATTGATTATGCATCCACAAAAGGAGCAATCATTTCTTTTACCCGCAGCTTATCTGCCAACCTGGTTGATAAAGGCATAAGGGTAAATGCTGTTGCCCCGGGCCCTATCTGGACACCCCTGATCGTATCCAGTTTTAAAAAGAATAAAGTGGCTAGCTTTGGAAGTGATGTGCCTATGAAAAGAGCCGGAGAGCCGTCAGAAGTAGCTCCTGCTTTTTTATTTTTAGCCTGTAGCGATTCTTCCTATATGACGGGCCAGGTCTTGCATCCAAATGGTGGCGAAATCATTAATGGATGATAAAGGATTTATGGAAGGATTTTACTGGTTATTTACTATAAAGTACTATATATGAAATCATAATGGACAGGCTCAACACGGGTAACTTTAGGAAAAGAGTGAAAAAGATGAAAGATATTTTTAAAGGAGTATTAGGCAGTGGTATTGATATTAAACTATGTATTGCTGCATTATCCTGAATTAACGGAGCAACTTCCTGATCATTTTATCCTGCACAGGCCCTTGAAGCCAGTCCTTTCTGAATACATAAAGTAAAACAGCAAGCAGTAGGTAAAAGCCGCTTACTATAAAAAAACCGTAGTGTACTTTACCTAAAACTTCGCCCAGATAAAAGGCAATGCCAATATTTAAAAAAATAAGCATCATAATACCCAGTATTGCAATCACAATGTTTGAAACCAGCGATGATGTTACTTCAGATGTCTTATTAACAGCCTGCAATTTCATCAGGTCAATCCTGGTCTCTACATAATCCCCTGTTTTTTTGAATAATGATTCAATAGAACTGGTTTTGCTATCCTGATCCATGGCAATAAATTTTTAGGTAAAATAAACTACGGCTGGTTAAATGTCTTAAGAATATTTTTGAGACATGCCATCAGCACTTTCAGTTGCTTCTTCAAACCTGTCAGTTACGGTCTGTTTTAAACTTCCAACCTTATTTTTTAGGTTGCTTACTAAATCATCGGCTCCCTGGCGGATTTTCTTTCTCGTATCACAGCCTTTCTCAGGTGCAAACAAAAGGCCCAAAACTGCTCCTGCAGCAGCTCCTATTAAGATTCCTGATACTAATTTACTTGTACTCATTGTTTTAAGTTTTATATTGATTGAAATAATTGATTACTACTACACTAAATTTAACTAAAACCCTGCCAAAAAAAATATATAAACTGGTACTGTAAACAAAAAACATAAATTATGCCAATCCGTACCTTTTATACTCATTTCATGAGCATAATTTACCCACTAAACTACCGCGAAGTAAATTATATGTAAATAACAGATTAGGGCTTACTGACAATGTCAATATCATCTTATTCCATAGAGATATACACATAACCCTGTAAACCCCCGGTGAAGGAAGTACTTTTTAAGCCCAACTTGACCTTGAAAATTTATGTATTATAATGCTTAAGCTCTCCTTATCACTTTTAATAATATGGCAATAACTGCAATAACCAATAAGATATGGATCAGTCCACCTGCATGGTATCCTAAAAATCCAATCGCCCAGGCAATAATTAAAATAACGGCTATTACATACAACAGATTTCCCATAAATTTAATTTTAAGTGTGTTTATAAAAGTATTGATCGATATTTATTAGTTCTTATTTTACCACTTTCTCTACAACCTGATAAATCTTATCTATGGTAAAGGGCTTTGGCACAAAACCATCAACTCCTTTTGACAACGCTTTTGTTCTCTCAGCAGGAGAATCATATGCAGTAATCATAATTAATTTCACTTCCGGTAGCTTTTGTTTTATATAAGGTATAAAATCAATTCCCTTACCATCAGGCAGGTGATTATCTAAGAAAATTATTACAGGTTCGTCTTTCTCCAATACCTCTATTGCCTGTCCTAAAGAATTCACATAATCTGTCTGCAGGTTTTTTTTCACAAGCAAAAAACTTAACAAATTGCAAATATCAACCTCATCATCTATAATTAATGCTTTCATTTTGTACTTTTTAGCACTATAGTTTTATAAAGTGTTAGATTTAAAATATCAATTTTATTGCCAAGTACTTTATGGTTAAGTAATTGTGAACTAGGTATTGTTTTTGTAGAGTATATTCCACAACCTGAGATATTATTCTTTTTTATACCCTTTTCAGTAATAGAAGACGTAGTATGCCTGCAGATTTGATATATTTGATTTTTTTGGCGGTTTTTTTATTGGTTTGATTTAATAACTTAACCGGCTTCTAATATCTTATTTTACGTTTCCTGTTCATAAGAGATTTGCAATAACATATACAAAAGAATTGTAAAGCTTTTTAATTACCTTTATTAGTCTGAAAGTATTTGTAATTTTATAAAAATAACCTACATGAAGAAAAGAGTTTTACTCATTGATGACGATGCAGATATGTGCGTTCTATTAGCTAAATTTTTAACCCGTAACGGCTATGAAGTTGAAACTGCACATTCTGGTAACAAAGGCCTGGAAAAGTTTAAAGCAGGCAGTTTTGATATTGTTTTATGTGATTACCGTTTAGGTGATAAAAAAGACGGAAAAGATATTTTAATAGAAGTAAAACAACACAACCCTAATACGATTGTGGTTATTATTACCGGTTACAGCGATATTAAACTTGCTGTAGATGTGATAAAGGCCGGTGCCTTTGATTATATAACCAAACCACTTTTACCTGATGAAGTATTGAATATATTAAGCAAGGCACTTAATCAAAAGCCCGGAGATAACGCTGGCTTCTCACCCATTAAAGTAAAAGAAAGCAGAACCAGTAGAGTTCACGCAAATCAAGATAGCGGTTTTTTAGAAGGCCAGGCAAATGCTGCCAAAGATCTGTATAAGCAGATAGACCTGGTGGCACCTACCAATTTCAGTATCATACTATATGGCGAAAGCGGAACAGGAAAAGAAGTGATAGCCAAAACAATTCACGAGCGAAGTGCAAGAAGAGACAAACCCTTTGTAGCAATGGATTGCGGTACATTATCCAAAGAACTTGCCGGCAGCGAATTGTTTGGACACATGAAAGGCTCTTTCACTGGTGCCCTTGCTGAAAAAGAAGGCCATTTTGAACTTGCCAACGGGGGTACATTATTTCTGGATGAAGTTGCCAATTTATCTGCAGAGATACAGGCTTCTTTATTAAGGGTTATACAGGAAAGAAAATTCAAGCGTATTGGTGGTAATAAAGAAATTGAGATCGATATAAGGATCATTGTTGCTTCCAATGAAAATCTGCAGGATGCCTACAGGAAGGGAAAATTCAGGGAAGACCTTTATCACCGTTTTAATGAATTCTCTATAAACCTTCCTCCACTCAGAAACAGGAAAGAAGATATTCCTTTATTTGCTGAATTCTTTTTAGGAGAAACCATGCAGGAACTGAATAAGGAAGTAGATGGCTTTGATGATGAAGTAATGCAGATGTTTATACAATATAACTGGCCTGGTAATTTAAGAGAATTTAAAAATGTGATCAGGAGATGTGCATTGCTTACAGACAAAGGGCTTATAACAGCATCATCGCTCCCTTTTGAAATAAGCAATGGAGAATCAACCGGCGGCAGGCAACCTTTAAATATAAATGACCTCGGTAAAAGGTCCCTGGATCTTAAGGACTCTGCTTCAAAAGCCGAATATGAAACAATTATGCATGTTTTAAAAGAAGTGAATTTTAATAAAACCAAGGCAGCTGAAGTACTGAAGATAGATCGTAAGACACTCTATAATAAAATTAAGAGTTATGAAGACTCTCAATTATAGTTACAAATGATTATTGGTTTTTAATTTCCTCATCGGTAACGGGTTTTGAAAATGCGTTACCGATATTTTTTATTAAACTGGATATCGGGCCTTCCATTTTATTTACATTATCGTCCAGCGTATTATCATGCAACAGGTTTCCCATATTTAAATAAGGTGGCAGGTACAATAAAATATTATTTCTTTGATTATTGAAAAATTCTTTTAACTCATTTATCCCTGCTTCATCCCCCAGCTTTTCTTTAACCACCCTCACTGTTTCATTTGCAATTTCGTTAATCTGACTATTGGCATCTTTACCGCATTCTTTAGCATAGGCAGCAATAGCCTGTACAGCTTCAGCTGTATTATCGTCAAATATCTTTACAGCCCAGTTGAAGGAATAATCAGCCCTTAAAAATTCTGCCGCACCTTCATCTGTTTGTACATACAGGTACAAGCCTGTAAGCACTGCTGGTATTGAGGCCTGGCTGTATTTGGTTGTTGCCGATACATCATTAATATCCTTCTGCTGTACATTGGGATCTATCTTTTGCAAGGCTGGATAACCGAGATTTTTTTGAACAACTTCTATCAGGTTAATAGACATTAAGTAGCGCTTTAGGTTATTATTAAAATGATTTTACACTTTAAGAATGACAAAATCGTGCCACAAAAGCTGATAAGGTATAATATGAATAGAAGCGGTTTATAAATTAATCCTCCCTATTTAAAGAATTTATATATGTGGCATGATTATTATAATAAAAATAAATTGCCTGGTAGTAAAATCACAGATGTTTTTAACCTGTAATTTTTGCAACTGTGAACAGCATTTTTTAATCATTAAATCTATTAGTATGAAACAGTACATTTCTTTATTGCTCCTATTTTGTGTAACCATGCTTTCAAGTTGCGAAATTGTAGGCGGTATTTTTAAAGCAGGTATGTGGACTTCTGTAATAATCATTGTCGCAATAGTTGCATTGGTGCTTTTTATTATAAGTAAAGCCAGGAGGAAATAACAGATATGCTTCAATAATACAGGCAGGGAAATGGCATAGTTTTTGAAAAACTTAACAGTATAACACCAGCTATCCTGTTTTTTACCCAAATAAAAAGTAAGAGATCTAATATCAGTTTACACCTGCTCAAAACAAAAACAATGAAACAAAGAATCCTTATTATTGATGATGATTGTGAATTGTGTTCGCTTTTAAGCCGTTTTCTTATCAGGAATGATTATGACGTAGAAGAAGCCAATTCCGGACAAAAAGGAATTGAAAAGTTTAAAAAGGGAAAATACGATATTGTAATTTGCGATTTCAAGCTTGGCGATAAAGACGGCACTGAAGTTTTACAGGCAATAACTGCCTTTGATCCCAATGCTGTAGTATTGATCATAACTGGTTATTCTGATGTAAAAACAGCCGTGGATGTAATTAAATGCGGTGCTTATGATTATATCACCAAGCCATTGGTACCTGATGAAATTTTAAACGTACTCAGAACTATTACCAAAACTGCAGCTAAGGCAGTACATAATGGTAAAAAAGTTCAAAAATCTACCAGCCAGCCAAATGATGCATCCATTTTAATTGAAGGTATTTCCAAAAGATCAAAAGAATTATACCGCCAGGTTGAAATAGTTGCCCATACTGATTACAGTGTTATTCTGTATGGAGAAAGCGGCACCGGTAAAGAAGTGATTGCTCAAACCATTCATAACCTCAGCGGCAGAAAAAACGATCCTTTTATTGCGTTGGATTGTGGCACATTATCAAGAGAGCTTTCAGGTAGCGAACTCTTTGGCCATGTTAAAGGAGCTTTTACAGGCGCTCTCTCAGATAAGGAAGGGCATTTTGAACTTGCCAATGGCGGAACCTTATTCCTTGATGAAGTAGGTAACCTCTCTTACGAAGTACAGGTATCGCTTTTACGTGTGATACAGGAACGAAAATTTAAAAGAGTTGGCGGCAATAATGAGATGCCGCTTGATATAAGGATCATTGTTGCATCTAACGAAAATTTACAGGATGCCTACAAAAAAGGTAAATTCCGGGAGGACCTGTATCATCGTTTTAATGAATTCTCCATCCAGCTTCCTCCATTAAGGGCAAGGCAGGAGGATATACCGCTGTTTGCTGAATTCTTCCTGGATAAAACAAAGAGTGAGCTGGGTAAAACCATACATGGCTTTGACGATGAAGTGATACAGCTTTTCAAAAGTTATTCATGGCCGGGCAATTTAAGGGAATTAAAAAATGTGATCAGGCGTGCTGCTTTACTGTCAGATTCTCAAAAGATAACAGCGCATTCGCTACCTTTTGAAATTACTTCATTATCTGCCAATAAGACCCCGGCACCTGAGCAGCATGAATTTAAAAGAGACGTAGACCTTAAAAATGCTGCAGCCAAAGCAGAGTATGAAGCTATTCTCAATACCCTTATGCAGGTTAACTTTAATAAATCAAAAGCAGCAGAGATCCTGAATATAGACAGGAAGACATTGTATAACAAGATCAGAAATTACGAAGGCAATTTAACAAATACGGTGATATCAAATTAGTGAGCTTTACTGTAAACGGCAAACTAAAAGTTAACCTTTTAAAACAATTATTATGAATGAAGAAATTGGCGAAATGACAACATCGAGTGCGGTACTGGAAAAATTGCGTCTCAAAAAGCATGATAACGAGTTCAGAATGACTGAAGCAGGATTTGGTACCGGTAGCGGAAAAACTTACCAGCCTGAAGAACTGAAGATCATCAGGACTTATCGTTTTGAAGGTGCATCTGATCCTTCTGATTCATCAATCTTATATGTAATGGAAGCCAATGACCGCTTAATTGGCTACAGCATTGATGCATACGGAGTGTACAGTAATCACGATGATGATGGATACGATGAATTCATCAGACAGATACCGGTTCAGGAAGTAGAAGAACGTTGCATATTTGATTAGGCTTTTTCATTTTTGACTATAAAAAAAGGAGTGCAGGTTTTCTGAATTCCTTTTTTATTATCATCATTAAATAGTAACAATAATCACATGTTCTTTACCATCATTTACCAGGCTGACGAAAGGGTTACCTGTTTTAACTCCATCAGCAATCACTGATATTGCAGCATTATTGGTATCCTGTATCATTTCAATTTTATACATTGTTTTCCTATAGCGGTAATTAATTTTTACTGAAGGCCATGCCAGCGGAAGACATGGCTTAAAGTGCAGTTTATCTCCTTCTAACTTTAATCCCACAAATGATTCTATAAGCAACTGGTAAAGCCATCCTGCGGCACCGGTGTACCATGTCCATCCTCCCCTGCCCGTATGTAGTGGCACGGTATACACATCAGCAGCAATAACATAAGGCTCTGCTTTATATTTTTCAATATCGGCTGCATTATTACCATGATTAATAGGGTTTATCAACTGTATCAGTTCCCATGTCCGTTTCTTATCTCTAATAGCTGCAAAGGCCATGATTAGCCAGATGGCAGCATGTGAATACTGTCCGCCATTTTCTCTAACCCCCGGTACATAGCCTTTAATGTAACCCGGGTTCAAATCTGATTTATCAAATGGAGGATCAAATAACTGGATGATTTTTTCCTGTTTACGAACTAAGTACTTTTCCGCAGCATTCATCGCCATCAGCTGGCGCCCGGGTTCTGCTGCACCTGATAAAACCGACCAGCTTTGAGCAATGGAATCAATTTTACATTCTTCATTTTCTTTAGATCCAAGTGGCGTACCATCATCAAAATATGCCCTGCGGTACCATTCACCATCCCATGCATTTTTGTTGATGCTTTCTCTTAAACTTTCTGCGGCCATTTTGCATTTTAGTATAAAGGCCTCATCTTTTTTCAGGGCACCGATCTTAATGAATTTATACAGGATATTATACAGGAAGAAAGCTAGCCAAACACTCTCTCCCCTGCCATGTACACCCACTTTGTCCATACCATCGTTCCAGTCACCCGAGCCTATCAATGGTAAGCCATTTATCCCTGTTGGCAAAGCATGTTCAATTGCCCTTACACAATGATCATATAAAGAAGCAGACAGGTCTGATCTGATAGGGAGGTCGAAATAAGATTCTTCACCTGCATTTAAAAGCCTGCCTTCCAGGAAATGTACTGACTCATCAAGTATGGATGTATCCCCGGTTGCAGTAATATATTTGGCCGTAACAAAAGGAAGCCACAGCAGGTCATCGGAGCAGGTGGTTCTTACACCCCGGCCGGTAGGTGGGTGCCACCAATGCTGAACATCACCTTCCTTGAATTGTCTTGAAGCACATAGCAGGATCATGTCTTTTACCATAGCAGGTTTTGTATGTATCAGCGATAATACATCCTGCAACTGATCTCTAAAACCAAAGGCACCACCGGACTGATAAAATCCACTGCGTGCCCAAATACGTGATGCAATGGTTTGATAATTTAGCCAGCCATTGATCAAAATATTTACTGCAGGATCAGGTGTAGTTACTTCTATTGCTGAAAGTGTTTGCTGCCAATATTCCCTCACTTTATGCAATGCCTGCCTGGCCGCTTCATTGCCAGCTGATCTTTTTATGATCGAAACTGTATCTTCCATATTTCTTCCTGCACCCAACCGGAAGACCAGTTGTTTTTCCTGGTCTTCTGGTAGATCAAAAATAACCTGCAACACCGCACAGGCATCCAATGCAGCGCCAGTGCGGCCCGAAAGCTTTGACCTGTTCATCCCATCAGGATTATTTACGGTGCCGTTACGCCCGATGAATTCAGCCCTGTCTGTAGTAAAGGTCCGGTTCACATCATCCACATCAAAAAAAGCAACCCGGTTATTAAACTCAGTATTGTATGTATTGTGCGCAAGCAGGGCACCGCTTTTTACATCAAGTTCTGTTACAACATGCATTTGTGTTTTAGCCTTCAGGTCTCCCAGTATCCATTCTACATAACCAGTTGCAGATATGCGCCTGGCCCGGTTTGAATTGTTATGCAGGCTGATGACAATATATTTTACAGGATCTTCCAGGTCAGTGAAAACGGTCATGGTTGAATCAACCCCATCTTCACTATGCTCAAAACTGCTGTATCCAAAACCATGGCGTGTAATATAATCTGATGTACCACGGCTGGGCAATGCTGCAGGCGACCAGAACCTTCCGCTTTCTTCATCTCGTAAATAAAATGCCTCGCCTTTAAAATCAGTAACAGGATCATTGTTCCAGGGTGTGAGCCTAAACTCATGTGCATTCTCTATCCACGTATACGATTGGCCGCTTTCAGTGATGATGCTTCCAAAATCAGGATTGGTAAGCACATTGCACCAGGGCAATGGAGTAGATTGAGTGGGGGTTGTGATGATCACATATTCTTTTCCATCGGGGGTAAATCCACCCATACCATTAAAGAACTGCAAACCCTTTGGCCTGCTGATATTGGTAAAGCTTGAAGCATGGAATTTTGTAGGACTGAAATATGGAATAACTGTTTTAATCTTATTCCTTCTCATGATCTGTTCTTCTAAAGTGCCAAGCCTGTCGGAGATCACAACACGGGCTACAGTCTGAAATAATATCCTGTCTTCATTTGATACCTGGTCGGATGAACGGATAAAAATACCCCCGGGCTGATCTTTTATATCTGCTGCGGTTCCTGGAGTTAAAAGACTTAATATCTGGTTTTGCAAAACCTGGCGGTACCCCCCATGATCCTCATTCCAGATGACAAGGTCCACTATCAAACCTTTCATGCGCCAATAATTATGCGCCTGTATCATTTGTTTCACCAGTTCTATATTGGAGGAATCTTCTATCTGCAAAAGTACAATGGGCAGGTCGCCGGAAATAGAATAACCCCATAAGCCCGATTGGCCACGCTGATTCTTAATGATGATGGCAGGATCTGCACGAAGTGCGTCATTGGCAAAAATGATTGAACCTGCAAGCCTTGCATACAATTGTGCATCAGATTCTATTGCATTGATCTGGCGGAGTATTACCTGGCTATGTGTCCAGGCCAATTCCAATACCCGGTTGGTAAGATACTGGTCCTGGTATTTTTCAATAAGAACTGTGCAATGTTCTTTTGTTTCTGCAATACCTATAATGATACCAATAGTTGCAGATGCATGGGGATCTATTTCTATACGGTAACGCATGGCCACAACAGGATCGAGCACAGCTCCTGCACTGCCCGACAATGCAGCACCCGGCGTCATAATTTTGGGTTTATTGATTGTATACCCCCTGCCAATGAAATTGCTGCGGTCAGTTTCATAAGTTATATCCAGAACGGTTGCATCCTTTACTTTCATCAGGTGAAACATCCACAAAACTTTTTCTTCAGCAGTACGGGGCCGGCGGGTACAAACTATAGCATGCCTTTCTTTTATCACCGATGTTTCAACAAAAAGATTACTGAAAGCAGGATGCATTTCCTCAGCCATCTGGGGTGCTATCACCACTTCGGCATAGCTGGTAATTTCCAGAACTCTTTTTTTGCGTGACCGGTTGGTGATGTGAACCCTTCTCAATTCAACATCATCTTCAGGTGATACGACGATCTCGGTATGGGTTTCCAAAGAAAAATCTGTGCGGCGAAACTCAGCCCTGCCCTGCGAAAAAACAGCTTCGTAATTACTGCCTTGCTGTAAGGAAGGTTGATAAGCTGCTGACCAGAAAGCATTATGATCTACATCACGTATATAACAATAAGTACCCCGGTCATCGCAGGTTGTATCTTCTCTCCAGCGTGTTACCGCAAAATTTTTCCAGCGGCTGTAACCCGAACCTGAATTGGTTACCATAACATGATACCTTCCATTCGACAACAACTGCACTTCAGGAATTGGCGTGTGAGGTGTTTTAATCACCCTCATCGACATATCTGTGCCACTTGTAATGCCGGTATCAGATGCATGCAATGCAGGAGAATAGAATGTGCTTATCCTGGGAATTCTTTCCTGCAATAATAGTAATGCGGATTTTACGCCGAGGTCGGCGATAAATCTTTGCTGCATGGGTTTATTCAACAGCAGGTATGAAATTGACAATAGTCCCATGCCCTGGTGGTGTGCCATAAAGGATTTGATAACAACATGTGTTTGCCTTCTTTGTAAGCGGGAACTTGTATAATCAATGGCTTCATAAAAGCCAAATTTTCCTTCAAATCCAGCTTCTTTAAGGGTTTGCAAATTCTGGTATGCAAGCTCAGGCTCAACCATTAGTGCCATCATGGTTGAATACGGAGAAACTACCAGGTCCTCTCCCAGCCCACGTTTAAGCCCTGTACCGGGTACGCCAAAAGCTTTATATTGGTAATTCAAATTTGCATCCACCATATTATATCCTGATTCTGATATCCCCCACGGAACATTTCTTTTTCGGCCATACTCAATTTGTTTATGTATGATGGCCTTATAGGTCTGGTGCAATAAAGTATTTTCATAAGTAGGCATTACCAGCAAGGGCATCAGGTATTCGAACATGGAACCACTCCAGGATAAAAGTATTGGTGTGGCCCCTACATTGGTCATTTGCCGGCCTAATGCAAACCAGCTCTCCTGTGGTAGTTTGCCCTGTGCTATAGCAGTAAAAGTGGTAAGCCTTGCTTCCGAAGCCATCAGGTCATAGGTGCCGCTGTCTCTCCGGTGTTCATCAACATTGTACCCAATGGTTAACAGGTGCTGTGTTCTATAATACAGGAAATCATAATCAATATTTGCAAGTTCGTTGCATCTTAATGCAAGTTGTTCAACCGTAATAAAAATTTCTTTAGCACGTCTTCCTGATTCTGTAATTACCGCCCTGAAATTATTGAGCCAATCTTTTTCTTCCGGGCTGTTGTCGGCTGTATAGTATTTAATTATTTTATGCAGCAATATCTGTTCAACTCTTGCTATCTGTTTTATAGTAGGGATGGAAAGAAACATGGGTGTGAGTTCCGTGAATTTTTCAGGTGCTGCAGGCAATACCAGCCACGGGCACATGGAAGACAATTCCTGTTTTGTTTCTGTTATCTGCTCAAGGGCCTTTGTTGCCCACCAGTATTCATCACTGTCGAAATTGAAATCAATTGCCTGCAAAAGCTGTGTGAAGGAAATTTCCAGCCTGTCAATATATTTTTTTGCCCCTGCAAGCGTATTCAAAGCTTCGGGGTAATTATCATCCAGGTCTTTAATAAACCGCTCTAATAAAGGAGCTGCTATTGTTGAATCGGATTTTTCTTTAACAATGCTGACAGTATCAATTAAACCTTCAAAAAAATCCTGGCTTAATAATTTTATATCGGCAATACTTAATAAACCCTGCCTTAGCGTTATCAAATGACCGGCAAGGTTTCCACTATCTACTGTTGAAATATATTTTGGCGCCAAAGGAACAAGTGATTGTGTATCGTACCAATTGTATAAGTGCCCATGATATTTTTCCATGCGCTGCATGGTGTGTATGGTATTGGTGGTTCGCTCAATTAGTTTGCCGGTGGTAATAAAACCAAAATCGTGTGCAGTAAGATTGGCTAATAAGGCCATCCCTATATTGGTTGGTGATGTACGGTGTGCTGTTCTTTCAACCGGGTGCTCCTGGTAGTTATCGGGTGGCAGCCAGTTATCTTCAGCCGTTACAAAATTTTCAAAGAAGGCCCACGTTTTTCTGGCAAACATCCGCAGGTTTCTTTTTTGTTCGGATGATAAAACCACCTGCGTGGCTTTTGCCGGCTTGCTGATGAACCATACAATGAATGGCGACAGAAACCAAAGGATCAAAAAGGGGAAAACCATCAGCATGGTGAAGGTTGAATAAACCCCGAGATAAATACAAATTGCTGCAGCAAATAAAGGCGCAAACCACATTTTTGTATAAAACTGTATAATATCGCTCTCCGTTTTTTTATTTCGGAAAGGATTCCATTGCAGCAAATGTTTGCGTGAAATAAAAATCCGCCATAGGGTGATCAAAATTGCCTTTGCAGTACTGTAAGCCTCAAAAGGTAAGGTGGCAATATTTATAAAGAACTGGATAAACCTGTCGGTGGCTGAATTGAGCGTATAATTAACGTGCTGTGAAAAAATAACATCAGGTGGTTTATTACCAATTTCCCATATCAACCCTATCACATCAGGTAACAGCATTATCACCATAACAGTAAAGGTCCAATATGATGGTGAAGGAGAAATTAACCAACCAAAAACTAGTAATAGTAATAAAGTTATAGAAACAAAACTCCGCCTTACATTATCAAATATCTTCCATTTTGAAAGAAAGGATATCGGGTTCTTGTACAATTTCCCATCATGGCCTTTAACCAATGGCAATACCCAGGCTCCTATCTGCCAATCTCCTCTTATCCAGCGCATCCTCCGTTGCATATCCTCCAGGTAACGGAAGGGATACTCTTCATACAACTGCACATCCGATATAAGTCCTGCCCTTGCATACGATCCTTCTAAAAGATCATGACTCAGTATCCGGTTTTCCGGAAACTGATTACCTAATGTTCTTTCAAATTCAGCCACATCATAAATTCCTTTTCCTATAAAAGAACCTTCTTCAAAAAGATCCTGGTAAACATCAGATACAGCCCTGGTGTATGGATCAGTACCCGGCTCATTACCATGTATCTTGCCATATACCGAGCCTTCTTCGCCAGGTAAGCTGTTAGCAACCCTTGGTTGCAGAATGCTATAACCCTCCACTACCCTTTGTTTTTTTTCTGAGAATACAGCTTTATTAAGTGGATGTGCCAATGTGCCCACCATCTTATGAGCGGCTTCCCGTGGCAGTTGTGTATCTGCATCAAGTGTGATGATGAACTTAACGCTACTGTAGACAGATTCTTCGCCTATTATACTTAAAAAATCGTGTTCCTCTTTACCCAATACCAGGGAATTCAATTCTGTGAGCTTGCCACGCTTACGTTCATAACCCATCCATTTACCTTCTGTTTTATTCCATTTACGAGGCCGGTGAAACAAAAAGAAAGCGTCATTTTTATAACGCTGATATTTCCTGTTCAGTTCAATGATCTTATTCTGTACAGATTGTAAAAGCATTTTATCGTCGGGCAAAACCTGCTGATCTGCATCTTTAAAATCAGTTAACAAGGCAAAGCAAAGATTAGCATCCCGGTTGGCCAGATAACGTACTTCCAGGTTTTCAATAAGCTCATTAATACCGGTTACATCACTTAGCATGGCAGGTATAACTACCATGGTCCGGTATTCATCAGGGATCCCTTTTGAAAAATCCATTTTAGGTAATACTGATGGGCGAGCCAACAGCGTAGCCAGCCAGTTTACAACAGATAAAGCCAACTGGCTTATAGCAAATACACAAATCAGTGAAAGTAAAGCAAGCTGCCAGCCACGCAGGCCCTCTTCATATCCTTTTACAGTAAGCAACCAGGTTACGCATGCAGTTAAAATAACAATGGTTCCCAGATATACTGTTAAGGGAAACCTGTTTGTTATTTTACGGCAACCTTCCATTACCGACACTTTCATTTTTGCCTGCCTCTCTATTTTCAACGTACCTTTTCCCAAAAGATAAAAGCCTACATGGTTTGATTTGCACTCACCCTCTTTATCACTATGTTCTTTGGCACATTCAATGGCCATTAAGGCAATATCCTGTTCGGGTACACCGCTGTACTTAGCTATTCTCTCTACCGAATGGCGATACTGATCCCTGGTATGAAAATCCATTCTTTTATAAACAGCATTAATATCCTGTCTTAATATCTCTTCAATAATACTTGTACTCTCTACAAATTCCCTCCAGTTGGTATTACCTAAAAAACGAAGGCTGCTGATACTGTTACTGATTGATACCTGGTTAGCTGCCTGTTTTTGATTTTCCTGTAATATGGTTTCATCCCTTGTCAGTCCTTGCTCAAGCAACTGCTGTTCTATCCAGTTAAGCGGCAAGGAGAGGCTATTGCCTTTTTCCATCAGGCGCCTTGTTAACCCGGCAATAAAAGAACTTTCCATCGGTGGCTCCGATCTTGCCATATCAGCAATTACCAACACCAGGTTTTTTGGATCGGTTTCGGTTGTACTTACCAGTTTATCTGCCCATTCATCTGCCAACGAGATATTGCTGATGTCTATAAAGATCTGTATAGATAACCTGCGCAGATTTTCCAGTAATGCTAACCTCAGCATAATGGGGAAAGCCCATAGTTCCCCGATTTTTAAAAAGGTATTGGTTTGATAAGCATTAATAAAACCGGTAAGGTTATTAAGATCAATATGCCCATCACTATGGGAAATAATTTCTACAGCCATATCATACACACGGGGCAATCCCGCCGATTCGCCTTTTGCCAATTGCGGCAGCCCTTTGCTATATCCTTTGGGAAAATGTTTTTTAGCAGTATAGATCTGCTCCTCTATCAGGTAAAAATTATCCAGCAGCCATTCTGCAGCGGGCACAATTCTTTCATTGCGGCTTACCACTTTTGTAAGCATGGCATGCACTTCCATCAATATCCTTTCATTTTCTGCCAGCCGCTTCAATAACTGTTCTGATGGCTGGCCCGATATCAGCTTATGCTGTTTTGAAATAAGTTTAGCATGCTGTTTCAACTGCTCTTCAGTAAATAACTCCGATCTTAATGGGGGCCTTTCATTCTCATATTTGTTCTTATCATTCAGGAAAGGATCTATCATACTTTTTTTAAAAGCTGCGATAGCCTGGGGGAGTATTTCTAAAATATCTGTATCCTGTTTTCTTTTATACAAACGCATGAAACTGGGATTTATAATATAGCGGCAGCTATTTGGTATGTTTTAAGCTAATACCATGCCTTGCAACGGTATAAGGTTCTTTTATTCAGATTTTTTACCAATTTTCAAAGGCTGAGCCGGTTACTGAAATTGAATATTAAAAATGGCCGGGTGCAAATAGTGGTGAGGTTATTGCCCATGAGGGTTTATGACAATAACCACATGGATCGGACTGGGAGCAAGTATATGTACAGGAATTTCTTTACTGCCCCAACTGTTGAAAATTTATAAAGAGAAAAAAGCGGCAGATATCTCCTACCCTATGTTACTGATACTGATGACAGGGCTTATTTTATGGATCTGGTATGGTTTGAAGAGAGATGATCTGATCATTATTATTGCTAATGCTGCATCAGCCATAATTAACCTGTCAATCCTTTTATTGAATCATAAATACAAAAAGTAAAATGAGTAACCCCTTTTTATTGTACCCTATCCAGGAGCCGCTTCTTTCTCATTTCCAGCTTTAATACTTCTGCAGGTTTAAGAATTGGCTTACCCTTTTTATCTGTATGGCCCAACAGTATATTTAATTTATTACTGATGCCGGTAGTGACTTTATCCGCTTTTTTAATTTTAGCATAATATTGCTGCTGGAGTTTTATTTCAGCATCTATATATTTAAGTTCTTTGGGTACATTTTTTAATTTGCGGTAAATAATTATCAGCCTTTGAATAGCTTTGATGTTTTGAGGAGATTATCGGTGGAGTTTCAGATAAACATCGGCTGCGGCTTTGAGTTCCCCTTCCTGCTCAAGGTTTCGGCCATCCTTATAAGTAACTATATGATCTGTTTTAATTGCATACATCATTTGCCCGTTTTATAAACCGGTTATTTTCTCAATCTCGCTTCCCAAAAGTTGAACCAGCTCATCAACAATATCATCATCAGCATTTTTTAAAGCTACTACCCATCTTCCTGCATGCTTATCCTTTGTAAGGGTAAAAGCAAGTTTACCTTTATTCCATATGGCGTAATCAACCACATTGTCTTCTTTACAGCAAGGCTTAACCTCTACGGTGGTCATCACATTATCTGCTGAATAGTAAATATTAAATGGTGTAATATCCATTTTAAACTGTTTTATATAACAGTAAACAAAACAGCAAAATCAACACCAGATATTTGTTATGGCAACAATTCATTTCTGGCACATATTTTTCAATACTTAAATTATTATAATCATAAATAAAATAAAAACTATGTTAACTACAAAATCAAAAGGAGCTAAAACAGCACCAAAAGCAGACGCCGCAGAAGACTTAAGAGCATTATTTGAGGATATGCTTAAAGACATTTACTGGGCAGAGAAGGCACTAACCAAAGCACTTCCAAAAATGGTAAAAAATGCAACCTCTGAAGAACTCGTGAATGCATTGAATGATCACCTGGAGGTAACAAAAGAACAGGTTGCAAGAGCTGAGGAAGTTTTTGGATTAATAGGAAAGAAACCCCAGGCCAAAAAATGTGATGCCATGGAAGGCCTGATAAAGGAAGGTGAAGGTATAATAGAAGATACAGAACCGGGTGCAGTAAGAGATGCAGGCATTATTGCAGCAGGACAAAAAATAGAACATTATGAAATATCTTCTTACGGAACATTAGTGGCCTGGGCAAATATCCTGGGCGAAGAAGAAGCTGCTGATCTTTTGCAATTAACACTTGATGAAGAAAAAGAAGCTGACTCTACCCTAACCAATGTTGCAGAAAATGATATCAATTTTGTAGCAGCAGAAGGAGATGAAGAGGCGCCGATGGGAAAAGCACAATCAAAAACTAAGAATGGAAAAAAAGCAACAGCTCACAAAAGTGCTCTGATTCATGAATAAATTATATGCTCAGGTAATTATTGTGTAATTAAATGCTCAAAAATTACCTGAGTTTATTAAATCCGTATTTTAGTGCAGGGGTAACCTTAATCAACAGGGTGCCAATTTGAACCTCTAAAATGGAATTTCATGAACAGCGCAAACAAAAAAAGTAAAAAGCCTTCATTTTTTGAAAGATTTGCCAGCTGGGTAAGTAAGGCAGCCGGCACAACGCCCGCTTTTTTAGGGGCTTTTACCATTGTTGTAGTATGGGCGATAACCGGACCTATGTTTGATTTTTCGGAGACCTGGCAATTGGTCATCAATACCGGCACTACCATCATCACTTTTTTAATGGTGTTTCTTATACAAAAATCCCAGAATAAAGATTCAATGGCCATACAGATGAAGCTGAATGAACTGGTAGCCTGTAATGAATCGGCAAGTAACAGGCTGGTGGATGTTGAGGATATGTCAGAAGATGAGCTTAAAGTAATACAGAAATATTACAGAAAACTGGCTGAGCTATCCCAAAAATCACTATCGCTCAGGGAATCACATTCCATTGATGAAGCCGAGGATAAGCACACTCTAAAATCTCAAAAAAAAACGGCCATCAAAAAATAAAGACTTGTACAACATATATTTAAAAACCTTGCTTAGTATGCGGGTTTTTAAAATTCCAGCAGAGAGAGAGGTACCGCCCATTCTTTACAATATGCTTAAAATACAATTAGTTATAAAAAGATTTTTACTTTGCTCACCGAACTGCTAACCGAGCTATTCATTTACTAAAACAATGAACTACAAAGAGCTAAAGTACATTTACTAAGATAAGCAATTTGCTTCATTTTGGGCAAGATTAGAACGCATTTATTTTCGTATAATTTTAGAATAAAAAAATAAACGTCAGGCAATACCCGTGCCTTTGCCTGCGCTTTAGTTTGGCTTATATAGATAGAAACTCCTTTACGCTTTCTTCATCAAAGCCGGTGAATTGACAGAATTCTTTTACTGTTAGAAATGACCTATCCTCTTTTTATATTTCTTTTTGATTTTGGCAAGCATTTTCCTTTTAGTAAACCCTGATATATGCAATCACAGGTTATACTTCGGCCAGCAACAGCATCAATTTATAATTGATATAGTAAGTTGTTTTGCCAATTTTTTGAGGCTTTACTATGCCGGCTTCTGTTAATTTCTTTAACCAGGTTGATGCTGTTTGCCTGTGTGCTATTTTACTTTTTTCCAGTAACTCAATTTTCAGGTAAGGGAGTGTAAACATCAGCTTGAGTAATTCGTAATTGAATGAAGAACCTAATACTTCTTTCATTTGTTTTTCAATTTCCTCTTTCAGTAATAGCATTGCCCTTATTTTTTTAGTGGTGAGCTGTGCTGTTTCAATTAACGCCGTGAGGATGTACATTATCCAATCGTGCCAGTTATCTTTTTCTGTAACCTCTCTCAACAACTGGTAGTATTCAGTTTTGTATTTCACAATGTAAGCACTCAGGTAAAGTACCGGTTGTGATAATAATTCCTGTTGTACCAGATACAATGCGTTTACAATTCTTCCTGTTCTTCCGTTGCCATCGGCAAAAGGATGAATAGCTTCGAACTGGTAATGTATCAATGCCATTTTTACCAATGGGTCTAACGCTGATACTTCCTGGTTGTTGATGAACTGTTCCAGTGCTGTCAGTTTTTCCCTCAACACTTCTTCGCAGCAAGGTGGCGTATAAATCACTTCTCCATTAATGGCATTCTTTAATGCAGTGCCGGGTGCATTTCTAATACCTGATTTATTTTGTTTAATGGTTTGCACAATTTCTACCATTGTATTTGTGACTAACAGATTCTTTTGTGCTTTCATTTTTTTGAGTCCCACATACAAAGCTTCCCTATAACTCAACACTTCTTTGGCTGCATGATTTGTTGTGCCTTCTTCTGTTGCAGCCCTATACAATTCATCCTGGGTGGTTACGATATTTTCAATAGCGGAGCTGTTTTTACTTTCCTGGAGAATAATGGTATTAATAAGCAACTGAGGATCCGGCAGAGAAGTACAAAGGCCATTTAGCTCTCCCAAATGCCGGGAAGCCCTTGCCAGATGCCTTAATATTTCGGGCGACTCTGTAAAATCAACAGGTGGTAAATCGGTTAGATCGTTGAAAGCTGTATTCTTATTATAAGCCATAGTGATGAATTTTGTAGATAATTTCGTCATTAGCCTTTTTAATTGGCAGGCAATTCGTCATCAGTTTTTATTGATGGTGAAAATAAGGTATTATTTCATCATAAAATTATTCTTATGATGAATTCCAAGTACCAAATGCTGGATAAAGGGGGAAATCTGGCTGTTTTTCACCATTTTTAAAAAAATGATGGATATGGTAAACTGAAATATCTAATTAAAAAGGAAAGTACTGACATTTTTTTTTTGAAACTGGTGTACTCACAAAATTCATCCACCGAGATAAAATCCCCTTTCCACTTTTTATATTTCTTTTTGATTTTGGCAAGCAGTTACCTTGCGTTAGCTGGCGTTGTTGCCGGAACGATAAGCCAAACTACAGTGGAGGGCGAATGATGAACCAGGTATTTGACGATTACACGAAGATTGAAACTGCCGGTGTGACATTACTTACTATCCTGGTTAATATCAACAGCACAGATCTTCTTAAGACCGTGGTTCTTGCTGCTGTTGGTGCATTGGTTAGTTTTAGTGTCACACTATTTCTGAAATTTCTTATTAATCGGTTTAAAAAATAGCTGCTTCTGTGTGGTGACAGGAGTATATAAAAAAAAACCGATCATTTGACCGGGGGCTTTGTTTTATAAAATTGATTTGTTTCTACTATTTATTTTAGATTGAAAATGGCCTGCTTATCTTTCCATATCAGTTTAAAATTTTCCTTCATCTCCTTGCTTAAAAAAGAACGATCAATCATTTCGAAAACTTCTTTATTCCTTTTGCTGAAATGGTTATACCTGTTTGTGTACACTTTTTCATTCATGCCCAGGGTTTGAGCAAGAGCAGAAAAATCGGTTAATTTTATTTTGTTCTTTTTACCATTCAGTGTCAATGCCATTTCTTCCCTGTCTTTGGGATTTACCAGGTTTACATTTAACAGATCGTAAGCCGGGCTGAGCACTATGCCTGCCGGCTGATGTAAAACGGAAAAATTCTTCAGGTGCATGTCGTTATTACCCACTAAATAACTGAACAATACCAGGTCGAAATAATTCAGCAGATCCAATCCTTTGTTACAATATTTTGTAACCAATTTACCAGCTTTTTCATAAGAGCTTTTGTATTTATTTTCGGTTAATAATTCCGACAATTGACAAAGGTCTTCCTGATGTATTTTTTTCCCGTCCCTGCGGTCGAAGCGTTTGGCCAGGTAAACGATGCTGCCATCGCTTGCCTGCATCAGCGTATGCTGGCATACCGGTATTTTAAAAAGCCCGGCCAGGTGCATCGTAAGGTCTTCGGTTTCGGGCATCATTTTATATTGATGGTGCTGCGGTTTCAAAATATACTCTCCCCAAAGACCAACAATAGTTAAGCGGTTTTTTGTTTTATTTTTTTTAAGGGTTAATGATAGCTTCGGTTGTACCCCTGTAACGGCTATCCTTTGGTTTACTGTTTGCCTGGCCAATGCATCCAGGAGTTCGTCATTTAATTCCAATGCAGGCAGTTCTGCTGTGCCAAAGAATTTTTTAACGCAGGCCGGGTGATAACTCATCTCCCCGGCATCCTTATAACAAAACCAACAATTTGCCATCCTTATCTAATTTCATTTATGGGTAATACAGTTACGGCGCCAATTGAATCCCTGCAGGTAGCCAGCAACAATTCAAAACGATCATTAGCTTTTACTTTCCACTGATCAATTGCAATATCCAGCAACCAGCCTTCCGGTATCAATCCGTCAAAGAAGGCGAACAGAGTTTTACTGGTATAAGCTTCTTTTTGTTTGGGTAATGTGAGGCTTACCGGTTTGCTGTTCGTTTGCTCCAGGTATTGAGGATCATATTGTAAAGTATAGCCATCATCCGTTTCCGAAAGTATGGCCGCCAATTTCCCATCGTACAGCACTTGTGCCCGTTTAATCATTGCCTTTTGTTTTTTGGGTTACTTTCAGATGGGCACCAAATAAATCCAGTATTTGATTTACTTTGTCCATTCGCATAGTTGTTTTGCCCTGTTCTATTTCTCTTACCAAACGAAGTCCTACCCCAGTTTTTGCAGCCAGATCTTCCTGTGTGAGATTATTCTCTTTTCGTTTTTGTTTCAGGAATTCAGATAAATTCATTTTATACCTTTTAGGGTATAAAGATAGGAATAATATTTATTTTATACCCATAAAGGTATAATTAGCTTAAAATAAAGGCAACTATACCCTAAAGGATATAATAAAGAAAAAAGTCCCGACCAAGGAGGCTTAGGCTAATGGACGGAGGGAATGAGCTGTATGGATGCCATCATTATTGGGCGAAAAACTATTGGGCTATAAAATTCCATTATTTTCAAAACTTGCAACCACGGTAATACAGCCGGCATTTTCACTTCCTGAATTATCTGTACCAGTCACTATATATGTTATCTTTTAAAATTGTACTGATAAATGCGCCATACTACTATATCTTAATTGAAAAGCTATCTCACTGAATTTAAGTTCACAGCAGGTAGCAAAAACAAAAGCCGCTTAAAATCAGTATTTTAAGCGGCTTTAGAATGATTTGGGATGATTGCGGCGGAGAGAGAGGGATTCGAACCCCCGGAAACTTGCGCTTCAACGGTTTTCAAGACCGCCGCATTCGA
>JBBSJI010000038.1:0-27655 GCA_038257425.1 Chitinophagales bacterium | reverse complement strand
AGCTCGCCAGACACAATATGGCCCTGGTGCATTTGTAAGAATTTACCCTGTTAAGTTTTTATTTGCCCAGGCCCAATACGAACATAATTTCATAAAAGTAAAATACCTGCCTGCAAATAATTCAGGTTACATGCCTTTCACCGACAGGTTGGATGCAAACAGTTTATTACTTGGTGTAGGCTATGCCGGCGGTCGCGAAGAAGATAATAAAAGCTTTTATTATTTTTCCATATCGTGGGATGTGATCAGGAACCCAAATTCTCCATATGTGGATGGTTTGGGAAGAGCTGTGCCCATCATCAGGGCTGGTTATAATATTGCTTTGTTCCAGGGAACCAGGCACAGGAGATAATCAATTTACAGGTATTGTAAAATATCTTCTGCTTTGTTTAAAACAACCAGTTTATCTTCTATTTTATCATACAAAAAATCTTCCTGTTGCATGGTTTGTGCAAAGGCAAGTAGATGGTCGTAAAATCCTGCGGTATTCAGTATAAATATTTTTTTATCATGAATGCTCAGCTGGTTCCAGGTAAGCATTTCAAAGAATTCATCCATGGTGCCATACCCCCCGGGTAAAATGATGGCTGCATCGCATTTTTCATAAATGAATTTTTTGCGGGTGTGCATGTCCTCCACGATGATCAGTTCAGTAAGTCCTTCATGATGATGTTCCCTGTCCTTTAAAATTTCAGGTATGATGCCAATTACTTTTCCATTCTTTTCTAAAACCGCATTTGAAACTGCACCCATAATACCTTTATTACCGCCACCATAAATAAGCGGAACTTTTTTTGCTCCTAATAAATGCCCTAATGCTATGGCTTCTTTTACAAACACAGGGTTATTACCGCTTTTAGAACCACAAAAAACTGCTAAAGATGTTATTGCCATAAATTAATTATCTTGAATGTTATTGCAAGCTAATTATTCATTATTAATAAATCATTATAAATAATTTTATGTCTCCAATAATCTTATTCTCCTTTGTTATCGGCTATTTTTTATTACTACTCACTGTTGCTTATTTTACTTCACGAGGCAGCAATAACGAATCTTTTTTTATAGGAAACCGAAACAGCAACTGGATGCTGGTTGCATTTGGCATGATCGGTACAAGCCTTAGTGGCGTTACGTTTGTGAGTGTGCCGGGTAGCGTTGGGAGCAGTAATTTTTACTACTACCAGATTGTACTGGGTTACCTGCTTGGGTATATTGTTATAGCATTTGTGCTTATACCATTGTACTATAAAATGAATCTTACTTCTATTTACACTTACCTCGAAAAACGGCTTGGGATTAACGCACATAAAGCAGGCGCTTTCTTTTTTATACTTTCCCGTGTAGTGGGTGCTACAGCCCGGCTATACCTGGTAATCAGCATCCTGCAAATATTCATCTTTGATAAATTGGGTATTCATTTCGTGGTAACCACGCTTGTCATCCTCATCCTTATCTTACTATATACATTTGAAGGAGGAGTAAAAACAATTATTTATACAGATACTTTGCAAACTACCGGTATGTTACTGGGGTTGGTAGTTTGTATCATAGTGATCGTAAAAGCCATGGGCATGGATTTTGGCAGTACCCTTTCGCTAATGAATGAAAAAGGATATACAAAGGTTTTTAATATGGATGTAAAAGCAGGCTCGTATTTTCTAAAACATATAGTGGGGGGTATGTTCATTGCCATTGCCATGACGGGGCTTGACCAGGAAATGATGCAAAAGAATATCAGTGTAAAGAACATAAAAGATTCCCAGAAGAATATGATGACCTTTACTGCTGTATTAATGGTAGTTAATTTTCTTTTTCTTTTCTTAGGAGGTATACTCTACATGTATGCCAGTACAAATAATATAACCGTTGCGCCCGATGATCTGTTTCCAACGATTGCTTTAAGCGATGTCTTCAGCGGAACGATTGGTATCATTTTTATCATTGCATTGATATCTGCATTGTTTCCGAGTGTTGATGGAGCCATTACTTCACTTACTTCCTGCTTCTGTATTGATATATTAGGCATGAATAAAACTGAAGGCACAGAGAAGGAGAAAAAGAGAACCAGGCTAAAAGTGCATTTTTCTTTTGCGGTGGTGTTCTTCTTAATGGTATTGCTCTTTAAGGCCATTAATGATAAATTGATCATTGATTTTATTTTAAAGTTTGCAGGTATTACGTATGGTCCATTATTGGGTTTATTCTCTTTTGGAATTTTAACAAAGCGAACTTTGAACGAAAAATTAATATGGACCGTTTGTATTATTGCTCCTTTAATGGCTTTAGGACTGGATATGCTAAGCAGTCCGGAGTGGTACGAAAAGAAATTACACCTTACACTTGGGTTAAAAACAATATCGCAAAGTATTTTTAACGGTTATAAAATAGGCAATGAGCTGATCCTGATTAACGGGATATTTACATTCGTAGGCTTATTGTTAATTTCTAAAAAACAGGATAATAAAGCCAATATTTCAGTGTAACTTTATACAGTTAGTAAGTGCCATTCATCACAACGTTAAAAGTGTTGAATGGCATTTTATTATCAGTATTAACAGACTGTAAATAATATTAAGAAACAGCTATCGTTATTTCAATGGAACTGATCAATAACAAAGCAGAGGCATACACAAAGCAGCATACAACAGTTCTGGATGAGGTATTGAATGAGATAGAAGAATTTACTTTAACCAATCATCCGCATGCACAAATGCTTAGCGGCCATGTACAGGGTAAAGTGCTGGAGTTGTTCAGCTGTATGATAAAGCCGGAAAGAATACTGGAGATAGGGACTTTTACCGGATTTAGTGCTTTATGCCTTGCAAAAGGCTTACAGGCTGGAGGTAAACTGCATACTTTAGAATTGAGGGAAGAGGATGCGATAACAGCTGAAAATTATTTTATAAAATCAGGTATGAAAAATAGTATCCGGTTGCATGTGGGCGATGCACTGGAAATAATACCAACACTTAATGAAAACTGGGACCTGGTATTTATTGATGCTGATAAAGTGAACTATATTAACTATTACGAATTAACTTTGCCATTAGTAAAAAAAGGTGGCTGGCTGCTGGCCGATAATGTGCTTTTTCATGGTGAAGTGCTGGAAGAAAATATAAAAGGAAAGAATGCCAAAGCTATCCAGGCTTTTAATGATCATGTAAAAAAAGATGAGCGGGTACAACAGGCTATGTTAACGATAAGAGATGGTCTCCTGTTAATTCAAAAAAAATAAAGAATGTACAAAATTATTTTTGCTCTTTTATTGTCAATAGTTTCTTTAACCGTATCTGCACAACGCACAACGATTGAGGAATATATTGAGCAGTTTAAAGACATTGCCATGAATGAAATGAAACGATCAGGTGTTCCTGCATCTATTACATTGGCTCAGGGCATTCTTGAATCAGAGAACGGAAACAGCGAGCTGGTAAAAAAATCAAATAATCATTTTGGCATTAAATGTAAAAGCACCTGGGCTGGTACCAGTGTTACACATGATGATGATGCAACGGGGGAATGTTTCAGGGCTTATACCAATGCAGATGAAAGTTACCGGGACCACAGCGATTTTTTAAAAGCCAATAAAAGGTATAGTTTTTTATTTACGCTTGATCCTGTTGATTATGCAGGCTGGGCAAGGGGGTTAAAAAAGGCTGGTTATGCTACAAACCCAAGATACCCCGATCTCTTAATAAAATACGTTGAGCAGTATAACCTCCAGCAATATAGTTTAGCAGCTTTAAATGGTTCACAGGAAATGAATGTAGCTACTGTAGATGATAGTAAGCTTGGCAATATTCCTGCAGAGTTTAAAGAAGCTCTTTCAACTGAAGCGATGAACAGGAGTACCAGCTATGATGTTGTAAGCATAAACAAAACAAAAGCTGTTTATGCAAAAAAGGGTACCTCTTTATTGGTGATTGCTGATAAGCATGGTATCAGCCTGAAAAAACTAATGGAATTTAACGATATGACGCAAGATGGCTTACTGGAGAAAGACCAATACATTTACCTTCAGAAAAAATCAAAAACAGGCGAAAAGGAATTTTACATGGCAAATAACGGAGAAACTGTTTATGATGTAGCTCAAAAAACAGGTGTTCAGCTGAAATATCTTTTAGAATATAACAATGTAAGTAGGGAAACAAAACTAAGTTCAAATGCAAAATTATTTTTACAGCCGGGTTTAAGTACCGGTGCAGATGCTGTTGAAGTTAGTAGAACCCGGATCCACCTGGTTGCGCCAAAAGAAGGATTATATGCTATTGCCAAAACTTATAAAGTAACCATTGAGCAATTGAAAGTCTGGAACAACCTGGATTCTGATAATTTGAAAATAGGACAGGAATTAATTGTGGGAAAATAATAAACTTTTGAAAGAATAAAACTAATTGAAGCATGGTCATCCAGGTATTAGATAAAAAATTTCAACCTTATATAAAGGCAGAAGAAATAAAAGAACAGGTAAATAAGCTGGCACAACGGATTAATACAGATTATGCAGATAAAAAACCATTGTTTATTGCGATACTAAATGGCTCATTTATGTTTGCATCAGATCTTTTTAAAGAACTCACTATTCCTGCCGAAATTTGTTTTATCAAACTGGCATCATATAAAGGAACAAAGTCTACAGGTAATGTAATTACTTCAATAGGGCTGGATGAGCCATTGAATGGGAGACATGTAATCATTGTTGAGGATATTGTTGATACAGGTAAAACCCTGCACGAGTTTTTACCCCAACTTATCAACCAGCAGCCGGCCAGTTTAAAAATAGCAGCCTTGCTCCATAAACCCGAGGCATTAGCACATCCGCTTATAATTGATTACCTTGGATTTGAGGTACCCAACAAATTCCTTTTGGGATACGGCCTGGATTATGATGGACTGGGCAGAAATTTAAAGGAGATTTACCAGTTGGTAGAGGGATAAAGGGCAGCAAAAAGCTTTAAAAGAATGTCTTAGATACAGAGATTATACTTTTACTATACTAGCTTGCTATTGAAAAAACGTTTATTCTATATCCTTTTCATTTTATTGGTACACAATGCCAATGCTCAATATTATTTGCGTGGCGAAATAAAGGATGAGAAGAACCAGCCACTTCAAAATGTAAAAATTCTCCTTCATTCCAATAACCAGTATTATTTTTCAGGCACCGGTGGCGGTTTTGGTATTACAACAAACTCTCCTTCCGATTCAATTACGTTAGCCTTGGACGGTTATGAACCTAAATCTGTTAAAGTAAACTGTGAGCAATGGCAATACATCAGCTTAAAGATCCTGCCATCTAATGTAAGCAGCAACAGGCCCAAACTTATTTCTGTTACCAAAAACCTGGATCATACTTCTAAGATCCGGTGGTATATAAATGAAGAAACCTATTTTCAATTGGTAGAGAACGAATATGTAAATGCCTATAAATATCCCAATACCGGTTTTTCGCTCAATGTAAATAAAGCATCATACAGTAATGTGCGGCGCTTCATCAATATGAAAAGTACGGTACCACCTGATGCCGTTCGTACCGAGGAGATGGTAAATTATTTTAACCTGCATTACCGGGAGCCAAAAGATGAAGACATATTTCGTTTTGAATCTCAACTCACATCCTGCCCCTGGGATATGGAAAAGCAGTTACTATTTTTAAACATAAATGCTCAAAAATTAAAATTGAATATGGTGCCGCCCGGCAATTTTGTTTTTTTAATTGATGTGTCGGGTAGTATGGATATGCCAAACCGCTTGCCCCTTTTAAAAGCTGCTTTTCAAATGCTGGTTAAAAACCTGCGGGATATTGATACCATTTCCATAGTTACTTATGGAGGTACAGTAGGTATCTGGCTGCAGCCTACGGGTGGAGGAGAAAAAGAAAAAATAATAAAATCAATTGAAGAGTTATCGGCAAGCGGAGATACACCCGGAGAAGCAGCAATAATGACGGCTTACGCTTTAGCCCGCAGCACTTATAAAGAGCGTGGCAGTAACCGGGTAATACTTGCAACTGATGGAGATTTTAATGTTGGCCTTGCCTCTGAAAAAGCCCTTGAGGACCTCATCACAAAAGAAAGACAGGGAGGTATCTATCTTACCTGCCTTGGCGTGGGTATGGGTAATTTTAAAGATTCAAAACTGGCAACGCTTGCTAAAAAAGGCAATGGCAATTATGCCTACCTGGATAATGTGGCCGAAGCAGAAAAAGTATTGGTTAAAGAACTTACGCAAACTTTTTTTGCAGTGGCTGATGATGTATTTATGAACCTGAAGTTTAACCCCGACCTGGTAAAAGAATACAGGCTGATTGGATTTGATAATCGCAGAGATGCAGTTGCCGACAGTACTATTGATCTTGATGGCGGAGAACTTGGCAGTGGAAACAGTGTACTTGCAATTTTTGAAATTTTACCTGCAAGCGACAGACTTTTTAAACCTGATATTTTTCCAGGAGAGAAAATTGCTGATATTGAAATGCGCTATAGCCTTTGTGAGGATACAGCCCAGCTCTTAATGACCATCGCTTGCCCGGCAAATTATGTTGAATTTAAAAACATTGATAAAGATCTGCAGTTTGCTACTGCAGTGGCTATGTTTGGCCTTAAAATAAAACAATCAAAATATATTAAAATGGTTGATTGGCTGGACATACACAAGATTGCTTCCGAATCTTATGACCCTACAAGTTATCTGCAAACTGAATTTATACAATTGATAGATAAAGCCGAAGCCATATACTCTCCTAAAAAAAGAAAGAAGCATAAAGGAGATTAAGAGAACATTTCTCTTACCTTATCAAAAAACGATTTGTCATTTTTATCTGGCTTGGGTTGAAAATTTTCTGAGTCCTGTAATTTTTCAAGCATTTCTTTTTCGGCTGCAGATACATGCTGGGGAGTCCACACATTTACCTGTATCAACTGGTCTCCTTTTTCATAACTGTTTACATTTGGAAATCCTTTGCCTTTAAGCCTGAAAATCTTGCCGCTTTGTGTGCCTGGTGGTATTTTTATTTTAGCCCTTCCGTCAATGGTTGGTACTTCTATCTGGGTTCCAAATACTGCATCAGGTATGGAGATGTGCAGATCAAAAGCTACATTCAATCCATCCCTGTGTAATTGTGGATGAGATTCTTCTTCGATCAAAACGATCAGGTCACCGGTTGATCCGCCACGTTCTCCTGCATTGCCTTTTCCACTTAGACTCAGCTGCATACCTTCCTGTACGCCTGCCGGTATATCAATGGTTACGGTCTCTTCGCCGTATACACGTCCATCGCCTTTGCAGGCCGCACATTTATGTGTTACAGTACTTCCTTCTCCATTACATGTGGGACAGGTTGTTACTGTTTGCATCTGTCCTAAAAAAGTATTTTGCACTCTTCTAACCTGGCCACTACCACCACAGGTTCCACAATTCTGTACACTGTTCTTATCCTTAGCCCCACTGCCGCTGCAAGTATTGCAGAGCACATATTTTTTTACTTTGATCGTTTTTTGTGCCCCTTTGGCAATCTCCTCATAGTTCAATTTTATTTTCACCCTAAGGTTACTGCCCCTTGTGCCACGGCTTCTGCCAGTTGAGCTTCTCCTGTTATTTCCGCCGCCAAAAAAACTTCCAAAAGGACTGTCATCGCCAAAAATATCTCCAAACTGGCTGAAAATATCATCCATATTCATTCCACCGCCGCTATAACTTCCGCTGCCTCTGCCGGGGCTAAATGCCTGGTGGCCAAACCTGTCGTACTGGGCACGTTTTTCCGTATCGCTTAAAATTTCATAAGACTCAGCAGCTTCTTTAAATTTTTCTTCAGCAGCTTTATCTCCCGGGTTCCGGTCAGGATGGTGTTGCATAGCCACCTTGCGATATGCCTTTTTTATCTCATCCTGCGATGAAGATTTAGATACACCCAGTATTTCGTAATAATCCCTTTTACTCATAATTTGATAATGTAATGAACCAATCAAATAGCTGGTTGGCTCATGGGTTTTATTTGCCAACTACAACTTTTGCGAATCTGATAATTTTATTGTTGAGGTAATAACCTTTTTCAATTTCATCCACCACTTTACCTTTCATTTTTGCCGCTACTTCTATCTCTGTTATTGCTTCGTGTTTTTCAACATCAAATTCTGTGTTGATACTTTCCATAGTTGCTAACCCTTTTGCCTGCAGGGTATTTCTTAATTTATTAAAAACAAGCTGGATACCTTCTTTCTGTGTTGCAATGTCTTCAGTTCCGTTCAATTGCTTTTCGGCCCGGTCACAATCATCCATTACTTCCAGCATCGAAATAATTACATCCTTTCCGGCTGTCTGTATAAGTTCCATTTTTTCCTTAGCAGTCCTGCGTTTAAAATTATCAAATTCGGCAACAAGGCGCAGGTATTTGTCTTTTTGCTCTTCCAGTTCTGCCTGTAACTTCTGCATAACCTCTTCGCCCTCAGGATTACTTAAATGGGTGTTTCCGGGTATATCGGCATCGGCATTAATATTCATCTGGTCATTTTCAGGGGTTATAGTTTCTTTCTCTTCCATAAGTATGATTTTAAAAATTGGTTGCGAAGGTACAACAGTCAAACATTTTGCCAATGGCTCATTTGCGGTCAAATTGACAATTATTTGTAAATATGGGAGCTATCTCTGACACGGATGTTACCTTTGGCGCATGAAAAGTATTTTTTTAAATAAAAAAATAAGCAAAAGGGTAGAAACGGGACATCCCTGGATTTTTGGCAACGAAGTAAATACGGGTAAAGCCCTCGATGCAGCAGCAAAGCCGGGTGAAATTGTAAATGTATTTACACATGATAAAATCTTTATAGGAAGGGGTTATATTAATCCTCAATCGCAGATAATGGTTCGCCTGCTTACCCGTAACAAGGCAGAAATGATAGATGAGCAGTTCTTTGTTGACCGTATTCAAAAAGCATGGGCATATCGGCATAAACTGGGATACATTGAGAATTGCAGGCTTATTTTTGGCGAGGCAGATGATATGCCTCAGTTGATCATTGATAAATTCAATAATTATTTTGTTATACAAACACTTGCTTTAGGGATTGATGTTTGGAAGCCCAGCATTGTAAAAGCCATCGAAAAAATATTTTCACCTAAAGGTATCTATGAACGTAATGATGTGCCCGTAAGAGAACTTGAAGGGATGGATCAGCATAAAGGATTTTTATCTGCTGAATTTGATACCAATATCATCATTAATGAAAATGAAATGCAGTTTCATGTTGATATTGTAAATGGCCAGAAAACAGGTTTTTTTTTAGATCAACAGGATAACCGGAGAGCCATAAAAAACATTGTAAAAGATGCTGACGTACTTGGCGCATTTTGTTACACTGGTTCTTTTGAAATAGCTGCGGCACATTATGGAGCCAGGTCAGTTTTAGGCCTGGATATTTCTCAAAATGCAATTGATATGTGCAATAAGAACGCTGTGCTAAACGGGCTTGATAAACTGTGCAGGTTTGAATGTGTTAATGCTTTTGATGTTTTAAAAGAATGGTCAAAGGAGGGAAAGCAGTGGGATGTGGTGATGCTTGACCCGCCATCTTTTACAAAGAGCAGGGCCACAATCAATAAAGCCATTGCTGGTTATAAAGAGATCAATTTAAGGGGAATGAAATTGGTAAAGCCTGGAGGCTTTTTAGTTACCTCAAGCTGTACAAACCTGGTACAGCCTGAATTGTTTTTAGATATCATTCAAATGGCTGCCACAGATGCAAAAAGAAAGATAAGACAGGTAGTATTTAATTCACAATCTGCGGATCACCCTATAATAAGGGGACAGGAAAATACACACTATCTGAAGTTTTTGATAGTACAGGTATTATAATAAAAAAGGAGATTATTTTACAACCTGGAATTTGCCGGACTCAATGATATTACCTTCTTTATCTCTTAATTGATAAACATAGATCCCGCGGTAAAAATCTTCCAAAGGCATATACATACGGGGAAGGACCTTATTGATCTCAACTACTTTTTTGCCCATGAAATTATATATCTGGAGGGAAAAAGTTTTATTGTATCCATACAGGAAATCAAAATTGATTGCTGTGGTAGCAGGAATTGGATAAGGCTTTATAAGTTTTGCTATAGGTTCACCCTGAGCAGGTGTTTTTGTTTGAGCAAAAGATGTAAAAGTTATTCCAATAAATAAAATTAGTATGTAAAAAATTTTCTTCAACAAAGTAAAAATATATAAATTCTTTTGATTAAACAACAGCTTATCAATTGTTTAATTTTGATTTAAATTATATCAAATTAATCATATTTCAAGATTTTTTTTGACTGACGGCTTGAAAAAAGCAACTTTCACGGTTCAAATCCTCAAGTTTTGCATTAATATCAGTAAAATTTGGGATATCTCCGGCTTTTTCTAATATTTCTGCATATTGTATAATTCCTTCTTTGTCAATAATAAATGCCGATCTCTTGCTTACACCTTTCATGTCTAAAATCCATTCCAGATAGAGAGAATCATAATTTGCCGACACTACTTTATTGAAATCACTTAACAGGGGGAAATTATACCCTTGTTCTTCTTTATACTTCTTTAAAGTAAATACAGAGTCTACTGATATACCAATTACGGCTGCATTAGCATTATTGTAGCGTGCAATATCATCCCGTACTGCACATAACTCCTGGGTGCAGGTGCTGGTAAATGCCTGTGGAAAAAACAAAAGCAATACATATTTCCCCCTAAGATCTGTAAGGCTTACTTTCTTCTTATCGCTATTGTATAACACAAAATCAGGCGCTGGTTGTCCTATTTCAATATTCATGATAATTATTTAATCGAAGTTAACTGTGTAGAACTTGTTAACAGCTATTGACTGCTTTTAGTTTAATTAGCACTCTCATATTCTTAACAAAAACAAAAATTATTATGAACAAGTATTTTACTGAATTTATTGGAACCATGTTCCTGGTATTGGTAGTAGGGATAGCAGCAATAGGAGGGGCAGCAGGTAGCATGGCACCGGTTGCCATTGGAAGTATTTTAATGGTCATGATATTTGCAGGGGGGCATATTTCCGGTGCTCATTATAATCCGGCAGTTACTTTGGCAGTTTTAATAAGGGGCAGGATAAATATAGCTGGTGCCTTAACCTATTGGATAGCACAGATAGGAGGAGCCCTGGCAGCTTGGGCAATAGCTACTTTTATTTTTGAAATAGAAGGTGCAGATACAAGTGCAATAAAATCTACCTCACAGGGTTTAGTAGCCGAATTCTTAGGCACATTTGCCTTAGCGTATGTTGTATTGAATACAGCAACTGCTAAAGGTACCAATGGCAATAGCTTTTATGGCCTGGCCATTGGATTTACTGTAGTGGCCTGTGCATATTCATTTGGTAATTTTTCAGGGGGCGCATTTAACCCTGCCGTAGCATTGGGAGCCTGTTTAATGAAAGGATTTGTGTGGGTAGACATGTGGATCTATTTAGTGGGCAGTGTAGCTGGAGCAATACTTGCTGCGTTGGTATTTATATTAAAAAATCCTGATGATAAATAAAAAAATAAACCCCTCTGGAAAGAGGGGTTAGTTGTTATCCAAACAATCCATAAAAACAAAATTTTTCAGGTTGTTAGCACAGGGATGATCATTTGGACAAATAAATTACAGTATAATAAAAAGTATTACACAGGATTATTTATATCGATTCTATAAAACAGGTAAAAAAGAGTGTAAGTTTTGTGTTTGTGCAGGTTTTACCTCGTAAAAACACGTTAATAATTGAAGGGGTTTTGCAGGTAAATAGCTACCTTTTATCATAGAGTTGGATTTTAAGTTTCTTTGCTTTTTATTAGATATATAGTAAACGGAAGCTTTTGATTTTTATTATGAATCTGGCAAAGATTCACCAATAAATTTACTTTAAAGAAAAGCCTCCCGAAATTTCGGGAGGCTAAATCTTAAAATCTTTTATATAATTAATTCTTTGCCTTGCCTTTTGAGCTTACAGATTTAGCAGGTGCTTCAGCTTTTTTCTTTGCCTCATTTTCTGCCAGCCATTTGTCATAATCTTCTGCACTTAAAACATCGCCGGTAATGGTGATGCTTTTAGTTTCATCAACGCCTGAGAATTTAACGGTAAGGTGCTTATCAAAATGGTTTGCAGCTGCTGCATTATAAGTAGCAGTGATGGTACCGGTTTTACCTGCCGCAATTGGGGATTTGGTATAATCTCCAATTGTACATCCGCAGGTAGGGTTAGCCTGCTCAATGATAAGCGGGTCAGTACCTATATTAGTTACAACAAATGTGGCAGTAACAGGAACCCCTTGCTTAATTTTGCCAAGGTCAATAGTTTCTAAAGTGAATTTTGCAACATCTGCGGTTGTTTTTTGTGCAAACAGCATTGCAGAGAATGTTAATGCCGCAAATGATAATAATAACTTTTTCATGTTTGTATTAATTTATTTTGTTTAGTTTTTTAAATCGTTCAATCCCTTGTTCTCAGGAGCCGAGCTGCCGGGAGTCTTCCAAACTTCACCTTTAATAGTGATTTGCTTGCTTTGACTGTCGTTATAGGATACAGTGATGAATTTTGTAAAAGGACCTTCAGCTGCAGCATTATAACCTACAGTGATATTTGTTTTTTCTCCGGGAGCTACTGTCTTATCTTTTTCCCATTCTGGCGTTGTGCAACCGCAGCTTGCATTAACATTGGCAATCTTTAAGGAAACAGAACTTTTGTTGATTACTTCAAATACATGTGTAACCGGCTTGCCCTGGGGGATCTTACCAAAATCAAATTCAGTTTCTTTTAAAGTCAGCATTTCATCGGCCTGGGCAATAGTGGTAACATTTGTTGTTACAGCAGTAACTTTAGTATCTATTGCTCCCGGTACTGTACCGGTTTGTGCATATAATGCAGTAAACGAGCAAATGGTCAATAATAATGTAAATACTTGTTTCATATTAGCGTATTTTAAATTAAGATACTCAAAGATAATAAATTGACCTAATCCCTGCTTCAATGTTATCCTGTTAGGAGATTTTTAACAAAGCTGCTCCATAATTTATATTTTTGCTTTAGATTAATAAAGATATGGATACAAATAACAACAATGATGCTGCTTTAGCCGAAAAACTGAGTTTTGATAACTTTCGTAATGAAGTGCTTAAAGATTACCGGTTTGTTTGCGAAAGCAGGGAAACCAGCTTAATTGGACGAAAGGAAGTATTAACCGGTAAAGCTAAGTTTGGGATCTTTGGAGACGGTAAAGAAGTAGCCCAGGTTGCTGTATCAAAATTTTTTAAGCCTGGCGATTTCAGATCGGGTTACTATCGTGACCAGACTTTTATGTTTGCTAATGGATTGGCCACAATCGAACAATTCTTTGCCCAACTATATGCCGATCCAAATGTAGAAAATGATCCTTTTAGTGCAGGCCGGCAAATGAATGCACATTTTGCAACTAAAATGGTTAATGAAAATGGTGATTGGCTAAACCTTGCTGAACTTAAAAATATTAGCAGCGATATTGCACCAACTGGTGGGCAAATGCCACGGGGCCTGGGACTGGCATTTGCATCAAAAGTTTTCAGAAATGTAAAAGAGCTTAATACATTTACGCATCTTAGTACTAATGGTAACGAAGTTTGTTTTTGTACCATTGGTGATGCATCTACCAGCGAGGGACATTTTTGGGAAAGTATTAATGCCGCAGGTGTGCTGCAGGTACCTTTAGCCGTTTTTGTATGGGATGATGGTTATGGTATATCTGTACCTAAAGAATATCAAACCACCAAAGGCTCCATCTCGGAAGCATTGAGAGGCTTTCAAAAAGAACATGGAACAAACGGGATTGATATTTACAATCTAAAAGGATGGGATTATGCAGGTATGTGTGAAATACTGGAACCTGCCATTCAAAAAATAAGAGATACACATACACCTGCTATCTTCCATGTTGAAGAGATAACCCAGCCGCAGGGACATTCAACCTCCGGTAGTCATGAAAGATATAAAACAACTGACAGGCTTGAATGGGAGAAAGAATGGGATGGATTAAAACAAATGAGAGAATGGATATTGGCTAATGCATTGGCTGATGAAGAAGAATTAAAGATTATAGAAGATAACGCCATGCAACTTGCCCGTGAAAGCAAACAGAAGGCATGGGCTAAATATATCGAACCCATAAAAAAACTGGTTGCAGAAACTATTGATATTGTAAAGCCTCTTGAATCTTTGTATACAGACATACCAAAATTATCAGCCGAACTGGCTGCTATACGGGAACCCATGAGAAGGGATGTAATGAAGGTTCTGGCTACTGTTTTAGATATTACTGGCAATGATGCTGCTGCAAAACCTGCACAGCAATTTTATGCAAAACTTAAAACTGAATATGCAGCCCTCTACAATAGTTATTTATACAACGATGGTCCAAAGTCTGCATTAAAAGTGCCTGCCATAAATCCTTACTACGAAAATGATGCTGCTGTTATGAACGGGTATGAAGTTTTGAATAAATATTTCGATGAATTATTCAGCACCAACCAAAAAGTTATTGCTTTTGGTGAGGACCTGGGTTATATAGGTGATGTGAACCAGGGCTTCAGCGGCCTGCAGGAAAAACATGGTAAGGATAGAATATTTGATACGGGGATCCGTGAACTTACTATCATGGGACAAGGGATAGGCCTGGCTTTGAGAGGGCTTCGCCCGATTGCTGAAATTCAATACCTCGATTATTTATTATACGGCCTGCAACCACTCAGTGATGATGTTTGTACAACACATTTCCGCACAGCAGGGCAACAAAGCTGTCCATTGATCGTAAGAACAAGGGGCCACAGGCTTGAAGGGATCTGGCATAGCGGTTCACCCATGGGTATGATCATTAATGCACTCAGGGGCATGTATGTATGTGTGCCCCGCAACATGGTGCAGGCTGCAGGTATGTACAATACCTTATTACAAAGCAACGATCCGGGGCTTGTTATTGAATGTCTGAACGGTTATCGCCTTAAAGAAAAATTGCCATCCAACTTAATGGCCTACACGGTGCCGTTGGGTGTTCCTGAAATTGTAAAGGAAGGTACAGATGTAACCATCGTAACCTATGGTTCAACCTTACGTATTGTACTGGAAGCAACCGAAACTCTGGATAGAATGGGTATCAGTTGCGAAGTGGTGGACGTACAAACCTTATTGCCATTTGATATCAACCATAACATTGTTGAATCGCTTAAAAGAACCAACCGCATTGCTTTTGTTGATGAAGATGTTCCGGGTGGAGCAGCAGCTTATATGTTCAATAAAGTAATGGAAGAGCAGGGAGGCTATAAGTTTTTAGATGTATCTCCAAGGACCATTACCGCAAAAGCCCACCGCCCTTCTTATGGCAGTGATGGCGATTATTTCAGCAAGCCTAACACAGAAGATATTGTTGCAGTGATCAAAGAAATGATGGGTGAGTAAAATAGGCAGCCTGGCCAATATCAACGCTTATGATTGATTTCGGGTTTTTACATGTCATTGATATTTTAGGTACTTTCTCATTTGCAGTATCGGGTGCTTTTTTTGCTATGGAAAAAAAGCTTGATCCTTTCGGTGTGCTTATACTTTCTTTTGTAACTGCCATTGGCGGTGGTACTTTGCGGGATATGATGATCGGTGATCTGCCGGTGGGATGGCTAAGGGATGGAACCGCAACAGTGGTCATTTTCATGGGTGCTATTGGCAGCATGTTCTTTGGGCAATGGCTTAAAAAAATAAATGCCACTTTGTTTTTGTTTGATGCATTAGGGCTGGGGTTGTTTACTATTATTGGTATTGAAAAAGGAATAGAATTAAATTTCAGTATGGGGGTATGTGTTGCCCTGGGAACTATCACTGCAAGTTTTGGTGGTGTAATAAGAGATGTACTGTTAAACAATGTGCCGCTTGTTTTTCGAAAAGAAATATATGCTTTGGCCAGCATTATCGGGGGGCTGCTTTATTATATTTTATATCACAGCAACCTTAATGATGATGCAGCCAAGATCATTTGCATTCTTCTTATATTAATCATACGTTTACTGGCAGTAAAATATAAATTGTCGCTTCCTTTAATTTACTCAAAAAAGAAAAATAATGAAACTGACGATTTACCAGGTTGATGCTTTTACCGATAAACTGTTCGGCGGTAATCCTGCAGCGGTAATTCCTTTAACGCAATGGCTGGATGCACAATTGATGCAACAGATTGCACTGGAGAATAACCTCAGTGAAACAGTTTTCTTTATTCCTTCAGCGGATAAGGCTTCTGATTTTGAAATAAAATGGTTCACCCCCGAAGTAGAAATTAATTTATGCGGCCATGCAACACTGGCAGCAGCTTATATCCTGTTCAATAAAATGAATTTTAATAAGCCCGTGATCAGGTTCAATTCTTTAAGTGGCATATTAAAAGTTACCAGGGAAGATGATCTTATCTGCCTGGATTTCCCTTCCTGGAAACCTGAGCGGCTGGATATTTACCCGGATGAGATATCGGCCATTTTAGATTATGAAGAAATTGTTGGAGTTTATAAAGACCGTGATATTTTAGTAGAGCTGATGAGCGAAGATGCAGTAAAAAACTGTAACCCCGATTTTTCCTTAATGAAAAAACATATTGATAAGATGATCATTACAGCTCCAGGTAAAAAAGTTGATTTTATCTCCCGTTTCTTTGCACCGGGTGCCGGTATTGATGAAGATCCTGTAACCGGCTCTGCTCATTCACAGTTAATTCCTTTCTGGGCCGAAAAGCTTGGCAAGAATGAAATGCATGCATTGCAAGTATCCAAACGTGGGGGAGAATTGTGGTGTACACAAAATGGCGAGAGGGTAATGATGAAAGGGAAAGCTGTTTTTTATATGAAGGGAGAAATAGCTTTATAAAAAAAGCCGCTTTTAAAAGCGGCTTTTTTTATTTCAAATTGTGAAATACTTTCTGTACATCATCATCCTGTTCCAGCTGGTCAACCAGTTTTAAAACCTCGTTACTTTGCTCTTCATTTAATTCCATCGTGTTGGCTGGAACCCAGGTAAGCTCGGCGCTGATCACTTCCAGTTTTTTATCCTCCAAAGCCTTACTCATATGCCCATACTCATTGAATGGTACTCTTATAATAATATTGCCTTCGGTATCTTCTCCAATCTCTTCCAGGCCAAAATCAATCAGCTCCAGTTCCAGTTCATCCACATCCAGGTTATTTTTTTTGATCTTGAATTCTGCCATGTGCGTAAATCCAAAAGCCACACTGCCACTGGTGCCTAAGGAACCCTGTCCTTTGGTAAAATGCATTCTTACATTGGCAACGGTTCTGGTAGGATTATCAGTTGCAGTTTCTACCAGCACAGCAACGCCATGTGGTGCGTATCCTTCATACATAATCTCTTCATAGTTGCTGGTGTCTTTACCCATGGCCCTTTTAATAGCAGCTTCAACCCTATCCTTGGGCATACCAACAGACCTTGCATTTACGTAGCACCTTCTTAATGCCGGGTTGTTATCGGGATCAGGCCCACTGGCTTTTACAGCAATAGCAATCTCTTTGCCTATACGGGTAAAATTCTTGGCCATTTTATCCCAACGGGCAAACATGGCGCTTTTTCTTACTTCAAATATTCTTCCCATTATATTGTTAATTGGTTTATCTGTTAATTGGTGGGCCGGGTTGCAAATTTAGGGAAAATCATTGCGTAAATAAAAGTTTGGAATGAGAATCAATGCGAAGCTGGTGTTGGATTTTTTTTGATGTTAGATTAATTATACTCCAATTCCCCCTCATCCTGAGCGAAGCCGAAGGGCAGGGGGTGGGGGCACAAAAAAGCGCTACCCATTGCCGGGTAACGCCTTGCTGTTTATACTTCGACCTAGAAAGTATAGCCAACAGAAACTTTTACAACCCGGTTGTAAGCTTCGTAATTATTGTTTTTATCAAGCGGGGTTAACCCATGATCGTAGCCCGCCTGTATATTAATGCCATTATCAAACTCGTAGCCAATGCCGCCGGTTAAACCCAGGTCAACCTTATTAAAGCGTTCAGTAATACCAAAACCTTTGTTGAAAATTGAAATACCCAATATGCCCAGCTTGGCATTTAATGTACTCCTTGCCATTAAAGAAACCTGCGGACCTGCATAGATCATTAATCCTTTCACCACATTTGCCTTTATCACCAAAGGGATATCAAAATAATGCGATTGTACTCTTGCGCCTATATTAAGGCCTATATATTTTAATACCGGTATCTGGAAATCACCTACAATGCTGTACCCTTTTTTTGAATACTGCAGGCCGGGTTCAAATGTAAAAACATCGGAGATGGGAATGCGAACATAGCCCCCGATGTGAAGGCCTTTTTTACCTTTTGTTTTTACGTAACCTTCGGTCTTGTCAACAAGGTCTTCAATGATCTGGAGATCGGCACCTTCCCATTTGGAAAAGTTTATTCCCGTTCGGATTCCATAACTTACTTGTGCGTGGAGGCTGTTCATCATCATAACACTGATGACGAAAAATGTAATTTTTCTATACATAGTTGGTTGCAGGGTTTTAGGGTCTGCCGGGTATTTTGCAATAAAAAACAATGCCACCGAATTTTTTTATGCAGAAGAGATTGTTAAAGCAAATGACATTCACCAGCGGTTAACAAAACGCAAATAGGTGTAAGGCCACTGAATTTTTTTTAATTTTTAAAGAACCATCAAAATAAGAAGGCCTTTAAATTCATGATCTATTATAGTGGCCAGACACCTCTAAATATGTATGTTTGCTTTATAAAATAAGTTTTATGGATAAGGCAGTTTATTATGCAGATTACCTGCAGCTGGAAAAGATAACCGGTGCACAGGAACCAGAAAGTTTTAAAGAAGGTAAGGAACCTGCACATGATGAAATGCTGTTCATCATCATTCACCAGGCATACGAATTATGGTTTAAGCAAATTTTGTTTGAAGTAAATTCGGTTATTGAGATCATGAATAAACCCGAAGTGAATGATAACTCACCCGATATGCAGACTGTGGTACACCGATTAAAACGAGTGGTTACCATTTTAAAGGTATTGGTGCAGCAGATAGATATTATGGAAACAATGACGCCGATGGATTTCCTCGATTTCAGGGATATGCTGCGGCCTGCATCGGGTTTCCAGAGCTACCAGTTTAAAGTGCTGGAGGCAAAACTGGGTTTAAAATTCGAGCACCGGCATGGGCAGCATTATTATACATCGCAATTGAAAGAAGCAGATGTTGCTATTATCAAAGAAGCAGAGAGTGGCAAGTCAGTGCTGCAACTTATCAATGCTTGGCTGGAGAGAATGCCTTTTATTACAGATGAATTCTGGAATAATTACCAGCAAGTTTATAATAACAGCCTGGCTGAGGCTGAAAAAAACAATGCAACCGCTTTTGAAACTGTTTTTAATACTTTGCCAGCCGATGTGGAAAGAAGCCTATCATCAAAGGCAAGCCGCTCGGCTTTGTTTATTATGATGTACCGGGGTTATCCCATGCTGGAACTGCCTTTTCAATTATTGGATACCCTGCTTGAAATAGATAACCAGCTGGCCAACTGGCGCAACCGCCATATAAATATGGTGCAGCGAATGATCGGCAGCCGCATTGGTACAGGGGGCAGCACAGGCGCAGGCTATTTAAAAGCAGCCATGGAAAAGCATTATATCTTTAAAGAGCTATCGCAACTGAACAGCTTTTTGGTTGACCGGAAGAAATTACCGGCACTGGATAAAAAAGTGGGAGAGAAGCTGGGGTATTCGTAGGGATTTGCCTGTTGGCGAATTCTAATCAGAACACGGCGTAAGGCGTGTTCCTACAAATAGTAACACAACTCAAACGATTAGGTTATTTAACGAACATGGGTTTTTAACAGCTGAAGTATCCTTGTAACAAATATCTTTATTCATACGTATTGTATTAAATATAACAATGCTCTCAAAAGTAAAAATTGCAAGAACGGGAGGGTTCCTTTATTTACTGATCGTGATTTTTGGGCTTATTGCACAAATATTTGTACGTGATAGCCTGGTTGATTATGATAATGCAACCATTACTGCAAAAAATATCCTGGCTTCGGAAACCTGGTACCGCTTTGGGTTCGTAAGTGAATTGATGATGCTGGTTTGCGATATAGGTGTTACTACAATACTTTTTATTTTACTTAAGGATACCAACAGCAACCTGAACCTGCTTTCAACTTTCTTCAGGTTGGCAAGCATTATTATTTTAAGTGTTACCGCCCTTAGCCATTTTGCCGCATTATCTTTTTTAAAGGAACCCGGTTACCTTGAAGTGTTTACTTCCGACCAACTGAATGCCTTTGCTTTACTAAGCATAAAACTGCATGGCACAGGTTATAATATCAGCCTGTTATTTTTTGGCTTTCATTTAATGGTGCTGGGTTATTTAATTTATGCAGCTGATTTCTTTCCTAAATATTTAGGTGTGTTGCTTTCAATCGGGGGGCTATGCTATATCTTCAACAGCATAGCCTGGTTTCTTTTTCCGGGCCTGGTTAAAATAATATATCCCGCTATACTTATTCCCAGCGCTTTGGGAGAATGGATATTTTGCTTCTGGCTTTTAATAAAGGGTGTAAAAGTATCAGGAGGGAAAAAAATGCCGTCACTGGATAAGGAAGAGGGAGAGAAGCCGGGGTATAATTTCTGATTTTAGTGGAACTGTTTCAGGCAGAGATATGCTTTTGTTGAATGAATTTTTATTGCTCTTCCTTAATACTTTTAATGATTTTGCGAAGCGTTTTATCGTCAACAGTTTCAAGTTCTGCCTTATCATAGATCGTTAATAAATAAACTTCTTTATTTTCAAAAACCGCATAAGTTATAATCCTGGCACCACCACATTTTCCGGCTCCTTTACTTTTTATGGCAACCCTTATTTTATAAGCATTGTTACCAAGCGATGTTCCAATAGTGGGATTTGAAGTTAAAATTGTACCAAGTTCTGCCAATTCTTTTTTGAGTGAAGGATATTTCTTTATGAGACGTTTTGCTTCCTTTTTAAATTTGTCAATGGGGATAACACTATAATTCATTCAGAAAACCGTTTAGTGTTTGTTTTTTTGACTTCGATTTTCTTAATTGAGCAACCTGTTCAAAGGCTTCTTTCAGGTCTGACTTTATTTTTAAGGTCTGCTCGTATTTTTTAAGTTTGGTCAATACTTTCTCCCAATCATTTAATGGCAATTGAACAGACTGAGTTTTTCCTTCACTGTCACTTACATATTGCAATGCTATTTTCATAAGTCAAATTTAAGCTTTTTCTTTAAACATAAAAAGCTGATCGTTTTTGCCGTTGGTCAGCGACCAGACGGAGGCTAAAAGGGTTTGGGTGGCTGGCTTGCGAATGATTTGTAGAACACCTACGGAGGCAAAAACTATTGCAACTGAACAGCTTTTTTGGTTGACAGGAAAAAATTACCGACCACTGGATAAGGAAGTGGGAGAGAAGCTGAGGCATAATTTTTAAAAACAACTTTTGGAAAACCTTATTTTTTTAGGGCAATGATAACTATTATTATACCTAGTAACCCAATTGTTAAAGCTGAAATTAATTCAGAAAAAACATCTTCATTGGGAAAAATAAAATTATTTGTACCTTCTTTATGAAACATTTCAATTTGTTGACCTACATGAAAATTGCTCACATATTTGCATGATGTACGTAAAATAGTTTTAATGCCTTTGAATTCTAGTGTTAGAAATTTATTCTTATAACTATGATTATTACAATTTGGTAATTCAAGAAGTTTAACAATAATGGTTTCTTTTGATTCATGAATTTTATAATTTAAGATAGCATTTGGAGTTATTATCGCTGCGATAATGATTACAACCAATCCTCCAATTAGTAATGCTTTATTCATAATATTTTTTACCTCAAAGTTCACAAAGGAGTTTGCATAAAGAACACAAGGTACCTTCATCACTAAGTTTCATATTACATACAGAAAACAGGTAGGTCTATTTTATTTCCTCATTTTTTATCATGTATTTTATGTATGGCATCAAGCTTGGTAATATAAATGCTTCGCCCATGCGTACCAATAACCAGTTCATTCTCCCTTTGCTGTACAGCCATATCATGTACCGGCACACGGGGCAGGTTATTATCTAAAGTAATAAATGTTTTGCCCATTGTAAAAGATGCATACAAACCATTATCGGTACCTACATAAATGATATTTTCTTTTTTTGGATCTTCAATTACCACGTTGATAGGCTCCATCGGCAGGTCATTGCCCAGTTGTGTCCAGGTGGTTCCATGATCTTCGCTCACAAATAAATAACTGCCGAAATTATCATTGCGGTATCCGTTCAATGAAACATATATCCTGCCTTCTTTATAAGCAGATGGAGTAACACGACTTACATATAATCCCTGTACTGTTTTGGGAAGTGTATTACTTATTTTTATCCAGTTGTATCCGGCATCTTTACTTACGTGTATGTTTCCATCGTCGGTCCCAACATATATCAATCCAAATTTCATGGGCGACTCAACCAATGTTGTTGCAGTACCAAAAGGCACATCGCCATTAATGCCGCCATTGGTAAGATCGGGGCTTAACACTTCCAGGTTCTCACCCTTTTGTAAACTGCGGTGAAACCTGTTGGTTGCATAATAAAAAACATCCTGGTTGTGCTTACTGAGCCAGATGGGCGTTTGCCAGTTGAAGCGGTACTTGGGTTCACCGAGATCGGGCCGGGGATAAATAAACAAACGCCTGCCGCCCTCAGTACTCCTGCGTCCATAAAAACCAAACTGAAAACCTGTATAAGCTGTTTTATTATCTCTCGTATCAACCTGTACCTGCATGCCATCCCCGCCACCAATTTGTTTCCAGGGATATACACCTTCATAATCCCACTGTTCATTATCTTTTGCTGTTGACGGGCCGTACCAGGTTCCGTTATCCTGCAGTCCACCATAAATATTGTAGGGCTTAGCATCATCAACAGTTATTTTATAGAACTGTCCTACTGATGGTGTGTTGGCTTTGAACCAATGCTCTCCATCATCATAGGTGATATTACAGCCGCCATCATTGCCTGCTATCCAGTGACTGTCTTTGTTGGGGTTCATCCAGCAGCCATGCCAGTCGGCATGCGTGGCCTCATTATCTTTACTTGTAAAGGTTTTACCGCCATCGGTACTAAGCAGCAGGTCATAGCCGCTGATCACCACTTTATCAGGGTTGGTATTGCTTACAGATATCTTTCCAAAATAGTAACCGTAGGTATTGTAAGTGTTTAGGCCCTTGGTATTTACTTTTTTCCAGGTAGCGCCGGCATCATCGCTTCGATAAACTTCACAGCCAATAATGGGTGTTTCAAAAAGTGCCGTGTTGGCATCAAATAAATAATTATAAATCTCTGTTGATTTTATCTTATCAGTTCTCACCAGTTCTTTTACAATTGCTGCTGTATATTTTTCTTTAAAATTATTCCTGATCAAAAAGCTGTCTAACTTTTTATCATCAAGCGCCGCAAAACCATCTTTGGTTAGGTCTTTAAAATTTTTGTGTACATAATTGGTATCAACTTTTTTCTGTGCAGTATCGGGCCTGCGGCCCTGGTTATCTAAAGTTGCATATACAATATTAGGGTTGGCTGCAAAAACTGCAACACCAATACGGCCCAGGCCATCGCCTGCAGGAAATCCACTGCCGGAGGTGCTTACATGCTTCCAGGTATTTCCACCATCAGTACTCTTGTAAATGCCTGATGTTTTACCGCCTTCTTCAAAATTCCAGGCCCTTCTTGTACGGTACCACATGGCTGCATATAATTCATCCGGGTTTTTAGGATTGATGTCCATATCAACGGCACCGGTATTTTCATCTACAAATAAGGTTTGCTGCCAGGTTTTACCGCCGTCGGTAGTTTTATAAATACCTCTTTCTTTATTGGAAGAATATAAGTGACCTAATACAGCAACCCAGGCAATGTTTTTATTGGTAGGATGCAAATTTATTTTACCGATATGATGACTTTCGGGCAGGCCAAGATACTCCCATGTCTTTCCTTTATTAACGCTTTTATAAATACCCCAACCGGTATAAGAAGACCGGCTGCTGTTCACCTCGCCGGTGCCCACCCAAATTGTGCCGCCATTCGACCAGTCAACTGCAATATCACCCAGGCTGAATGCATTTTCCTTATCAAATACCGGTACCAGGCTTTGGCCATTATTTTTGGTATACCATAAACCTCCGGATGCATAAGCCACATAAAATTCTGTAGGGTCAGCGGGGTTTACATCCACATCAACCACACGGCCGCTCATTACACTGGGCCCTACATTGCGGAATTTTATACTGTTTAAACTGGTATCTTTTTCAAGCAATTTTCTTTTTTGAATACCGTTTGATCTTTCAGCAGCAGTAGTAGGCCTCACCTGTGCCTGTGCAGAATTAACAATTATGAAGAGGAGGATTGCTGTAATTTTGAACAGATTTTTCATCTCAATTGTTTTGGTTTGAATTATTGCAAGCATTAAATAAACGATCATGCGAATTTTAAAAATACGGCAATTGTTGGTACTGACCATCATCCAGTTTTTGTTTTTGATGAATGGGACAGCGCAATATAAGACCTATCAGCTTTCCACTGAAGGTGATACCCTAAATGCAATTGATAAGAAAGACATGAAGCAGGGTAAATGGGTATTACATGTTGAACCATTACGAGGAGAGCCGGGTTATGAAGAAGAAGGTATGTTTAAAAATAACAACAAGGAGGGTATCTGGAGAAAATACAGTTTAACAGGTGATATTATTGCTGTTGAATTTTATAAGCTGGGTGGCAAGGATGGACTTCAGCAATATTACACCTACCTCGGAGATCTTATCAGGGAAGAATCCTGGAGAGGTTATGATCCTGAGGCTCCCTATGATACCATACCTGTATATGGGGAAGGTAATAATGAGATCATAGAAATGAAAATTGTTAAAGCTGAGCAATACAGTGTAAGGCATGGCGAATGGAAATATTTTGATGCTGGTACCGGAAGGTTGGTTAAGGTTGAAAAATATGAACGTGGACATTTACAGGTTCCGGGTGGTGATGCAAAAAAAGTTGCAGCAGCTGCAGAAAAAAAGAAAGAAGTAGAAAAAACACCTGAGATGCTGGAATGGGAAAAGAAGAATAAAGGAAAGAAGAAAGTAGTTAGGGATGGAAGAACTTATTCTGGGGGATAATAATCGATCATATTTACTATTAAAAAAAGTCCCCGCAACTGCAGGGATTTTTTTATTTCTAACCTGAAGATTATTTATTGATTTTGGGTAAAATAATTTTTGAAATACAGCAATTGGTAGGCAATATTGTCACGCCAGTAATCCCAGCCATGGTTTCCCGGCCTTTCAATATAGGTATGTGGTATATTTAATTGCAGCATTTTTTGGTGCAACCATCTGTTTGCATCAATAAAACCATCTTTAGTGCCGCAATCAAAAATGATCTGGAGGCCGGAATTCCTGTAATTTTCTATCATATTCAATACTGAGATATTATCCCAATTAGCAGTTAAAGTATCTCCAATACGTTTTATGATATCATAGCGATTTTTCATTTCTTTTATGTCCAGCGCTCCGCTAAGGCTGCCTGCAGCGCCAAAAGTACCTGCGTGCCTTAGCCCAATAAATAAAGCCCCATGCCCTCCCATACTCAGTCCGGTAATAGCCCTGTGGTTTCTATCGGCTATTGTTCGGTAATGTTTATCTAAATAAAGTACCAGCTCTGTTGATATATGTGTTTCATAGCGATAAGTTGAATCAACAGGGCTATCAAAATACCAGCTGCTGATTGCGCCATCGGGACAAACAATGATAGTTTGATAGCGGTCAGCATAGTCCTTTAAGCTGGGAACTTTTACGATCCAGTTACTGTAATTCCCATCATACCCATGCAATAAATACACTACCGGGTACCTGGATGCAGTTGAATCATAACTGCCAGGTTTAATAATTACAGCTTTAAGATACCTGTGCATACTATTACTGAAGATGTCAATAGTATCTGCTTTTCCGGCTTGTGCGGTTAAAATCGTAAAAACCAATATTAAAGTCTGAATTAGTTTCATTAACTTTTTTTGCGAAGCTAATACATAAAATAAAAAAAGGCTGCCTTTGCAGGCAGCCAGTTTGTGCTTGGTTTCTAATTGAATCTTTAAAATTAGTTAGTTACTGTTAATTTTTTAGTGATTGCTTCACCTGTAGCTTTGTTGGTAATTCTTATTAGGTAAATACCACTTTGCAGGTTATTGATCTCAACTGTATTGGTAGTTTTCAATTCAATTGATTTAACTAATCTGCCTGCATTATCCAATACTTCAACATTAGTTGCTTCGGCTAAATCAGCAATAGTAATTTTTGCAAATCCAACACTTGGGTTAGGATATACGGAGAAATCACTGACAGCTGCTGTTCCTTTTACAGCCCTTGTTTCGCTTACTTTAAAACTGGCGTCTAAGTCAACTATTTTTAAACGATATTGAGTTATTGTCTTGGAATTATTATTATCAACATAAGAATATGAGCTTCCGCCGCCATTATTTGTAGCAGCTACAGTTCCAACAGGCATAAAGCCGTTGCCAGAATTACGCTCAACAATATATTGTTTTGCATTAATCTCTGAAGAAGAGGCCCAGTTTAAAGTAACTCCGGTTCCATTACGCTTTGCGAAAAATGAACTGATATTAACTGGTAGTGTACCACCATCGGGAACAAAGCAGCCAAATTGCGTTACGCCAGGGCCTGAAAAGAAAACTTGCAAAGTATTGGCAGTGCCCAAGTTACCACCGATAACGCAAAATTCCACTTTACCATTGGTGCAAATTCCAGCGCCATTAAAAGTAACATTTAATATTACTCCATTTTCCTTGATATAGTCAATAACTATACCTGCTGGTGGGCAAGTCGCAAAAGTAAATGTAATTTTTGCTGAACAACCGCCGCCGTTACCATTATTTCTTTTAAATGATGTGGGGCATACTTGGGCAAAGGCCATCACTGATAGCAACAGCATTGCAATTGATAATGTAAAATTTTTCATTGTTTTTTTTAATTTAAGAGGTGATTTGATTAATTAGTCCAATTGTGGTTGGAATAATGAATTTTAACAATGGAAAATCAATGGGATTGGAACTTGTTAATGCATTATACTTTTAAAAAACTGGATGCAGAATAACACTGATAATCAGGGTGTTAAACTAAAAACACAGTAATCTTAAAAGAAATGGATTTACGTTGCTTTAAAATAGGAAATTAGAGGTTGTGTAACAAGCAGTGGTTGTTGCTGCAGTCTGGTTATAATAGGTATAGAGATTAGGAACAGCAAAGAAAAGTAAACTTTTTGATTTAAACAAGCCAAAATAAAAAAAAGTGTATAATTTTTTAAATCATACACTTTATACTTTTTAATGAACTTCATTATTATTTGATCTCTTTTTGCATGGGATTGCCATTACCTGCAGCACCTCTTGCGCCACGGCCGGCAGCTTTAAATAATTGAAACTTACTTGGCTTGGCTACCGAAGGCCAGGTATTGTTATCTGTATTAATATCGGCAGTTTCCCTCATTGGATCTAACTGTATT
>JBBSJI010000037.1:0-27996 GCA_038257425.1 Chitinophagales bacterium | reverse complement strand
TATCGCCAATCTTATTTTGTTTGGAAAAGCCACTTACAAAAAGATGATTCAAAACTTAGTTTGGGCGACAGGATATAATGCAATTGCAATACCATTAGCGGCAGGTGTTTTATACAAATCTGGTTTTGTTTTAGGCCCGGCAGTAGGTGCTGTGCTTATGAGTTTGAGTACAATAATAGTAGCCATAAATGCGCAATTGCTGAGAAAGAAAATAGGCAATAAATGAAATTTGAAATGGCAAATAAATGGTTTGTAGAAGTGAAATAGAAGCAGGTTATCCGGCCGATAAAATTTTATACTATAGAGGAGGAATGCAAGACTGGATCACATTAGGTCTTCCTGTGCAACGATTATAAAAAGTAATAATGCATAATTGTAATCAGGCTATGAATGTAGGACCCTTTGGAAATTGGTGGAAATAACGTAAAATAATTAGTAACAATTAAATTAAATAACATGAAAACAACAGTAAAAATTTTAATGGCAATTGGATTAGTTGGCACAATGCTTAGTTGCAAAACAACTTTCAATGCAACCGAAACATTGCAGGTAGCACAAAATAGAAATGCTATCTACCAGGAAATCATTTCAAATCCTGCTCAGTTAACCAGTTTCATCAGCGAGGCACAAAAAAATGACGAGGCCAAAAAGATAATGATGAAGGCTCATATGGAACAGATGGAATCTGGAAATATGAAAATGATGATGGAGAAAAATCCCGAAATGAAGGAAAAAATGCAATCTCATATGCAAATGATGATGGAGAAAAATCCGGACATGATGCAAAAGATGCAATCTCATATGCAGATGATGATGGAGAAAAATCCGGACATGATGCAAAAGATGCAATCTAAGATGCTCGATAAAATGATGGACAGTGAAATGGGCCGTAAAATGCTGATGGATCAAATCCAGGGCAGCAATATGATGAAAAAAGAGATGAAAGAAAAGATGATGCAAATGATGAATGAAAATCCTGAAATGATGGAAGAAATGATGCAGCATATGATGGAAAAAAATCCGGAGATGATGATGAAGATGATGGAAAATAATCCTGAAATGATGCAGAAGATGAAAGGGAAAATGAAAAAGAAAAATTAAGGATAAATCACCAAAGAAGAATATGAAGAACAAAAACGAACATTGAACACTAAAAATTAAAACAATGGAATACTATTTCAGTAAAACAATTGCCGATAGTTTCGACAATGCAATTCAAAAAGTTACAGAAGCGCTCGAAGCAGAAGGCTTTGGCATCTTGACAGAAATTGACATAAAAGCAACTTTAAAGAAAAAGCTTGATGTAGACTTTTACAATTACAAAATCCTGGGTGCCTGTAATCCGCCTTATGCCTACAAAGCCTTATTGGCAGAGGATAAAATTGGAACCATGTTGCCTTGTAATGTAATTGTTCAGGAAAAAGTAGCAGGCCTGGTGGAGGTTTCTGCTGTTGATCCGGCAGCCTCTATGCAAGCAATAGAAAATGATAAACTTGCTGCTATTGCAAAAGAAATAAGAGCAAGTTTGCAAAAAGTAATTGAGCAGTTGTAGCCTTATAGTATGGTGTAGTAAAAAAATATTTTAAAAAATAAATCTAAAAAATGAGACATTTCTTTTTAACCTCAACATTGATGATTGCAATAATGCTGTTATTATTCGGTATGATGATGTACAGTTGCAATAACAATGAATCCTCTTCCGTAATGCAAGCATCCAAAATATTTGTAGCAAATGAGGAAGGAGGCAGTATTTCTGTTATTGATTTATCGGACAGCACAAAAGATACAACCATAGATTTATCAGATAGCTCTGGGATGTTCATGGCACATAATGTGCAGGTTTCGCCAAATGGGCTTATGGTTTGGGCCACTGCAAATCTGATGGATAGTACAAAGGAAAGTGAACTGATAGCTATTGACCCAATAACATATTCAATAACCAAACGCATAAAACTTGGCAAAGGATTAGAGTTAACGCATGTGGTATTTGATTCGGCATCAAAAAATGCTTTTGCGGCTGAACCAAAAAACAACCAGGTTATCCAGGTAAACACTGAAACCGGTAATGTTGTACGAAAATTTGAATTGGGCAAAGAAAATGGCCCTCATGGATTACGATACGGCAGAGGAAAATTATATGTAGCCAATATGGGTTCCAAATCAATGAGTATAATAGAAATAGTATCAGGTAAAATAAATGAAATCCCCCTCGCTGGCATGGCTGCGCAAACTGCAGTAACCCCGGATGGAAAATTTGTACTTGTTACATTATACGATACAAAGGAAGTTATAAGATATGAAATACAAAGCCAACAATTAATAAGGATACCACTTCCGGATGGTTCCCAGGGACCTATTCAATCCTATTCAACACCTGACAGCAAGTTGCTTTTTGTAGCTGACCAGGGGTTTCTGTTAAACAGGCCAGTATCGGATAAAGTATTTGTAATTGATATAGCATCCGCAAAAGTTATTAGCACCATTAAAGTTGGCAATAAGGCACATGGTGTGGTAATAAGTAACGACGGAAAAACAGTTTACGTTACTAATCAACAAGACAATACTGTTTCAAAAATAGATGTGGCATCTCAAAAAGTGACGGGAAGTTTTTCTGTTGGGAAAAACCCTAATGGCCTGAGTTATTGGTTTAAAGTTGGAGGCATGCCATAGTTTAAATAATATAATAAAATGGGTAAATTAGCTCTATAGTAATTAATCACTAAAAATAAACAAAATGATGAACGATCATTCCTAGGGCTGGGTTGGGCATGGGTTGGGGCATATGGATTATCCCGATTGCAGTTATTCTCATTATTGTCTTTTTTATGAGAGGCAGACGCCGAAAGTGAAATCTCTAAAGACTAATTTGGGCAAACGAAACCATCATATGAAGTGGCTTGCAAACTGAAATGAATAAAATTTACTGCACATGATGGCTTCATTAATCTTAAAAAATAAATTATTAAATGAAAAAAATAAGAGTGGCAGTTAATGGATACGGAGTAATCGGCAAGCGCATTGCCGATGCAGTTGCCTTGCAGGATGATATGGAATTGGTTGGTATTGTTGATGTAGTAACTGACTGGCGAATTAAAGCAGGCGCAAAAAATAACCTCCCTGTTTATGCTTTCGATAATGACACAGTTGATAAAATGAAAGCATCCGGCATTGATGTTAAAGGAACATTGGATGATTTGCTCAAAAATGTGGATGTGGTTTGTGATGCAACACCAAAAAAAGTTGCTGCAATAAATTTTAAGCAATATAAAAATGTGGGAGTTAAATCAATTTTCCAGGGTGGAGAGAAACATTCGCTTACCGGGCATTCGTTTGTTGCACAGGCAAATTATGCAAGTGCTATAGGAAGGGATTCTACAAGAGTTGTTTCATGTAATACAACAAGCATCGTACGCATGATTGGTGCATTGCATCAATCAGGCTTATTCAAAAAAGGCAATGGGGTTCTTGTTCGCAGAGCTACCGACCCGTGGGAATCCGACCATTCAGGAATTATGAATACTATCGTTCCTGAAATAACAGTTCCATCACACCAGGGTCCTGATGCACAATCAATAATTCCCGGACTTGAAATTACAACCGTTGCATTGGTTGCTGCACAAACAACCAGTCATTTTCATAGCTGGCATGTAGAGCTTGCCCGTCCTTCTTCAAAAGAAGAAATAGTTTCGATATTTGAAAAAACGTCCAGGGTTATTTTTCTCAGGGAAAGTGATGGGCTTACTGCATTAAACCATACAATAGAATTAATGAGTGATTTGGGAAGGCCACGAGGTGATATGTGGGAAGTAGGATTATGGGTAGATAGTTTGACAGTGAAAGACAAGGAGCTTTATTTTAATTACCAGGTGTATAATCAAGCCATCGTTGTGCCCGAAACCATTGATGCCATCAGGGCTTTGACAGGTATAGAGAAAGATGCAACTGCTTCCATCAACAAAACAAATAATTCAATGGGAATAATTCAGGGAGATATTTTTAAACATCTGTTCAAATAAAAATGCAGTTCATTAAGAAGATGTTTAAAACGATTTATTGTTTAACCAGGTTTGGTACTCATGGCAACGATATTGTTGTCCGCCGTGGCGGATCAAATTCAGTTTTTAATGGCATCATTAGCCTTCTAATTAAGTCATCAAATTAAATTTGCAATAGCCAACAAACAGCAAACAGTTTTCGGATCGTCAGATAACACGACCTGTCCAATAAACTTTCCAATTCTCTACTATTGACAAGACATTAAATTAAAAACACCAATCCTACCCATCACCCATAAAAACAGGCAGCCATAAGGGCAGCAATAAATTCATCGTTGAAATAAACTAAAAACCTTCTGCAATAATTTCAAGCATCCGTTTATTTTTAATAATAACTTTTCTTGTTTCGGTGGTGAGGATACCTTGCTCTTTGAAAAAAGTAAGAACCCTCACAACAGTTTCTTCAGTGGTTTCAGAATAACAGGCAATGTCTGCCTTTGACATGGTAATAGCAGTTTCTTTGTCGCTGGTTTTATATTTTTCATTTAAAATAAGGAGTATTAGGGCAACTCTTTCTTTAGCAGATTTATGAGACAGGGAACCTATTAGGCTTATCCAAACGTTAAATTCAAAACTTAGGATTTCAACTAAATTGAATGACAAATTGGTCGAACGCTTTGCAATATCTAAAAAACCTCTGCCATCATAAACCTCCACCTCACTTTCCTCCAAAATGATAGCAGACACTGGGTGCTTTTCATTACATAAAAGCGGTCGGAAACCAAAATATTCCCCAACAGTATATATGTAAACAATGCGGCTTTTCCCATCTTCCCCGGTTTGTTCAATTTTTATTTTGCCTTTTTTTAATCTGTACACAGCCTTTGGCAAACTTCCTTCACGGTACAATTCTTCTCCTTTTTTAAGTTGTATGGTTTTTGATATGTTTTTTAATTCATTCATAAAAAGAGGCAATACTGCATTAAATAGTTTATCACTTTTAAAATGGTATTTAGATATATCAAAATTCATAAATAAATATTTTAGAAGGGTTGACAACCATCAACTTTAAACCACTAAAATTACGGTTTCTTTGCCCTATCCCATAAAACCTAATTCACTAAGATTAAAACTACGTAAAATGAAATCAAATAAGTTCCCGTTTTTCATATCCAATATCTTATAGGGTTGAATAACAAAAGCAGAAAAACCAGCAGGCTAAATTGCTTGCTTGGTTTGCTTTTTATTAAAGTAACTTTAAAGGAGGTATTCTATACGAAAAGCGGCTTTTGTGATGATGAACATTATTTATAACTATAAAATTTGCTAAGATGAACTATCAAATCAAAAACATATTAGTACCGATTGATTTTTCCGAAGCCGCAAACAATGCTTTGGAGGTAGCATTGGCAATGGCAAACCGGCATAAATCAGAACTACATTTACTTCATGTAGTGCAACCACAGTTATACGTTGACCCTACAGGTATGCACGGCGCTATACCAGGAATAGAACAAACACTGATAAACGATGCCAAAGAAAATATAAAGAAACATAAAGAATCTATTCTGAAAAATAGCCGGTTAGTGGTAAATACTCATGTAGAAATGGGCACTGTGGCAATCTGCATAAGCAATTATGTACTCAACAATCAAAAGGATTTGGTAGTGATGGGCACACATGGCACATCCGGCTGGAATGAATTTTTTCTTGGCTCAAATGCAATGGCAACTATTAAGGAATGTAGCTGCCCGGTGCTTACCATACCACCATCATTTAAAAAAAGAACATTTGATTCCATTTTATATCCAATAAGAAATGTAGATGGTGTGGTGGAAAAATATGATTACATCAAACCAATTGTTGAAAAAAATGATGCAAAGATCCATTTATTAGGTGTTGCACAGCTAAATGATGAATATGAGGTAAGTATTTTAACTAATAAACTGAAAGCTGTAAGAGAAGCCATTTTACACAATAATGAATACATATCTTATGAAACCCATCAATGTGAAAACATAGCCAAAAAAATTTTAGAAGTAGCACATAAAAGAAATGACGATATCATGATTATTAATGCTACATTAGACAAAACCTGGTATAAATTTTTTAGTGGCAGCTATACACAGCAAATTGTAAATCATTCTAAAATACCGGTACTCTCCGTAAAACCATCTCTTACGCCTGAATTAATTAAACAGCGGGAATTATTTTTTGTTTCAGAGGCACAATATTATTGCCCACTTACCATGCTGCCACTTTAAAACTTACAGAATTTACAATTTAAATATATTGAAATGGAAAAGAAATTTTTTAATAAAAAAGCAAAACGAAGAGCCAAGATTAATCTCAAAAATAATAGTAATAAAAGGCGGATGTTTTCCCGGCGGCTGGGTGGCATTATCGGTGTATCTGTACTGCTTGAAAACCGTAATCTTAATGCGGTTGATTTATCTAAAGTAAAAAAGGAAATTATTTGAGCAATAAGTCAACAAAAACAAAAATCATGAATTAAACAACAGGATTTTTGTAGCAGCCGCACAATATTATTGCCCGGTCACCATGCAGCCACTTTAAAACCTTCACAATGATTAACAATATAGAGATACTGAACTTAAACCTTACACACTATAAGCAACTGTTAGAAGCCATGAAAGCGGCTTACATTAACTGGACTGGCAACTATTGGAGTATAGCTGTTATTGAAAAACTGATTAGTAAATTCCCCGAAGGGCAATTTGTAATAATTGCCGATGAAAAAGTGGTAGGCTGTGCATTGTCCATAATTGTAAAATATGACGACTATGGAGATGATCACACTTATAAACAAATTACAGGTAATTATACCTTTTCATCGCACAACGAAAAAGGAGATGTACTTTATGGAATAGAGGTTTTCATTCACCCGAATTTCAGGGGCTTGCGTTTGGGGAGAAGGTTATATGATGCCCGTAAAGAATTATGTGAAAAGTTAAATTTAAAAGCTGTGGTGTTTGGCGGAAGAATTCCAAATTATCATACTTATGCAGCGGAGCTAAAACCGAAAGAATACATACAGAAAGTAAAACTGAAAGAAATTTACGACCCGGTTTTATCTTTTCAGTTAAGTAATGATTTTCATGTAAAAAAAGTTTTAAAAAATTACATGCCGGAAGACAACGAGAGCCAGGAGTTTGCCACTTTATTACAATGGGATAATGTTTATTACAGGCCAGAATATCTCCATAGTAACAGATTAAGAAAAAATGTTCGCCTCGGATTAGTGCAATGGAAAATGCGTTTATATAATTCTTTAGAAGAGTTTTTTCAACAGGCCGAATATTTTATTGATTCCATTTCCAATTATAAAGCGGATTTTGTTTTATTTCCTGAATACTTCAATGGGCCGCTGATGGCTGAATTTAACACCATGAGTGAATCTGATGCTATGAGGGCAATGGCACAATACACACATCAGATTAGGGACAAATTCAGTGAGTTTGCTGTAGCTTATAATGTAAATATTATTGCCGGCAGTATGCCTTTATATGAAAACAATACTTTAAAAAATGTAGGGTATGTATGCCATCGAAATGGCAAAGTAGAGATGTATGAAAAACTCCATATAACCCCGGATGAAGAAAAATTCTGGGGATTAAAGGGCGGTAATATTTTACAAGCCTATGATACCGATTCTGGCAGGATTGGTGTATTAATTTGTTATGATGTTGAGTTCCCGGAGCTATCACGATTATTGGCAGATGAAGGTGTGCAGATTTTATTTGTTCCTTACCTTACAGATACTCAAAACTCTTATTTAAGGGTACGCATATGTGCCCAGGCAAGGGCGATAGAAAATGAATGTTTTGTAGCCATTACCGGCAGTGTTGGTATTCTGCCCAAAATAGAAAACCTGGATATTCAGTATTCACAGGCTGCGGTGTTTACTCCCAGCGATTTTGCTTTTCCATCCAACGCAGTAAAAAGCGAAGCAACAGCAAACACGGAAATGGTTCTTATATCCGATGTTGATTTAAAACTGCTGGATGAATTGCATACATATGGCAGCGTAAGAAATTTGAAAGACAGGAGGAAGGATTTTTATGAGCTTAAAAAATTATAAACAATAAATAAATACCAGTTAAGCGGAACTACTGGAAGGTTAGTTTCCATCTTTGCAAAAATAAAATGTATTCTTTTGGAGTTTTAGTGGTGATATTTGGGAAATTAGTAAAGCGGTAAGAAACTAGTTAATGCGAATACTCTATAACCAGCCAATGAATATCTCCAGGCTGTATTTCTTATCATCAGCCTTTTCAAATTGCCTTCAGTTCCAGAACATTCAATGAATTCCACCACAGCAGCAAGGCCGTCAACATTATCTTCAATACCCTCCGCACATTTGCGGCCCAGGTCCTCCGGCACCTGAGTTTATAAGCCAGGTATATTTTCTCATCAATATTAAATAGGTTTGTGGTTAAACAGCTACTATGATCAGCTTTACTGCCAGCATACAAAAATTTAATAAGCAAGGCGAAAAGACCGGCTGGACCTTTCTTGTGGTACCCGATAAGATCGCAAAGAAATTAAACCCAGGTGTAAAAAAATCGTACCGGGTAAAGGGTAAGCTTGATGACCATCGTATTGAGAAAACAGCACTGATACCCATGGGCGCAGGTGATTTTATTTTACCTGTGAATGCAGCCATAAGAAAGGCCACGGGTAAAAGGTTTGGCGCAACAATAAAACTTCAACTTGAACTGGATGAGTCTCCCATACTGCCCCCGTCCGAATTACTGGAATGCCTGCAGGATGAACCCGAAGCTTTGAAACATTTTAACAGCCTGCCCCAGGGACACCGTAATTATTTTACCAAATGGATAGAATCAGCAAAAACAGAACCCACCAAAACAAAAAGAATTGCATTGGTGATAAAGACCATGGTTCGCAAAATGGATTTTGGCGCCATGCTGAGGGAAGAACGGGATGAAAGGAAGATGCTGGGGAAGTAAGGTTGTTTCTTGTTCTTTTGTTTCTTGTTCTCTTGTTTCTTGTTCTCTTGTTCTCTTGTTCTCTTGTTTCTTGTTCTCTTGTTCTCTTGTTCTCTTGTTTCTCGTTTCTCGTTCTCTCGTTTCTCGTTCCTCGTTTGTAATTCTACTTAAGCAAAATACTCGACCCCTTCAGGTTGTATTTTTTTGCCGTTTTAATATCGGTGTAAATAAGTATCCATACATAGGTTCCCATATCAGCAGGCTGTCCTTTAAATCTGCCATCCCATCTTTTTGTCCAGTCACGTGTTTCAAAGACAAGTTGTCCCACCCTGTTATACACCCGGAACAAAAGATCGGTGGCCTTGTATGCATTTAAAGGATAGAGAAAATCATTGAGCCCGTCTCTGTTTGGTGTAAAGGCATTGGGTACGGCTATATAACAACTGTTGGGTACAATTATCTTTTGTATGGCCGTATCAAAACAACCATAATTATTCTGCACAATCAATCTTGGAAAAACATCCCTGGTAACAGTTGGTACAATATAAGCTTGTGGTGAGGGTGTTTGCGAATTGCTGGTTATCCCATTTCCAAAATCCCATTGCCAGCTTACAATATTACCAATGCTCTTATCCTGGAAGAAGGCCAGCTCATTTGGGCAAACAATAGCAGTTGCTTCAAAAGCTGCTTTGAGTTCATTATCCAAAAATATAGGAATGACAGCACTGGTATCTCTGCATACCCCGTTGGATACAATTAGTTGTGTTTGTTTTTGTCCAAAGCTTGCATAAAAAATAGTTGGGTTTTGCAGGCTGCTGGTACGCAGGTTATCAAAATTCCATTTCCATAAATTAACTTCATTCCTGCCATCATGAAAATAATTAATGGTATCCCTTTCGCAGCCATATTTAATGCTGTAAGTAAAATCAGCATTCACAGTATCTTTTGTATTAAAATTCAAAGTGGCTCCTGCTGGTGTTTCCTGCCCGCATTCATCAATAATGGTATTGCCATCGCTGCCTGTTTGTAATCTTATTTGATATGTACCTTTTGTTTGTATAGGTGTAGATAGTTTTACTTTGATGATGGGTGATAAGCCATCGGTACTGCAGTTGCCCGATGCACTTATTACCGACACCGGCTCGGTACCCGAGATCATCGTAACAACAAAATCGCTGCCATTGGCAGCAATACTGCTGCACTTTATATTTTTGCGGAAAACCAGTTGCAGTTCATCGGGCCTGCAACCCAGTTTAGAGATACTGTCCATGGGTGTAGGAAATACCGGGTACACAATCATGGGAATACTTTCTCCCACAGGAATATTTCTATCGCAGTTATCTCTGATAGTATTTCCGTCGGTTCCGTTGCGAATGTTGATGGTATAGTTGCCGGGCGGCAGCGGTGTATCCAGCGTAATAATCAGCGAGTCCATATCAAAACCGGTACTGCAACCAAAACCCGTAGCCGCAATTACATTGGCCAGCGCAGGAGTGATGGTGAATTCGGATCCGGTGGCGGTAAGGCTATTGCACTTCATCCTTTTATTGAATTTAACTGCAGCCGTTGTACCATCGCAAATTGCCCTTGCGCTTTGCATGTGCGGTTCTTTAGGATCGGTAATACTGGCCGAGCCACCTGTAAATGACAGATCATATCCTGTTGTGCTTCTTGTCCAGTTAGTAACCATCAGTAAATAATCGCGGCCAATGGTAATTGTGGGCATTGCATTGAAAGGTGTATTGCCGCTAGCCGATCCTTCGCAGTGAACATTGCCTGTAGCACCTGGCCTGCAACCGGTAGGTGATTCAGGAAATGGAACTGTTCCACCGCCTGCCCCATAAAGATTTATAGAAATTGCCAATGCCGAGTTTGAAAATACGGCATTTGGATTTTGTCCGGTAATGTCGAACAAAACCCAATCATAATCATCTGTGCTGGCAATACCGCTGATAAGAAACCCTAAGGAGCCTGTTTGAAAACAGGTGAATTTATACCAGAAAGAACTGTTTGAAGTTGCTCCAACGGCACAACTGGTTTGTGCAACATCATTACCAGTGCAATTTGTAACAATGCTCTGATGAAAAACAGACGTACCGCAAACGGGTATTGCATTGTCTGGTGTCATGCCAGGCAGCGAACAGGGCTGGGCGAAGCCTTTAAGTACAAATAAAAAACTAAAAACAAGCAGTATAGGTATCTTTGTTATCATAAGTGCGGTAAAATTATTACATAGACTCCTAAGCCAGCCATATTGCTGCAAGCATTAATAAGGTTTTAACAGTTAGATGCAGGCAAGGTGGAAGATTACACAAATTAAATGAATAAACCGACTTGTTATTATTAGATTAAGAATGTACTTTACTTTTTACAACTAAACTGTTTATGGAAAATTTAAGCACAGCAAGGCATCGCATACAATCTATTGATGTATTAAGAGGACTGGTGATGGTGATCATGGCGCTGGACCATGTACGTGATTTTTTTTATAAAGTTAATCTGGAAACGGCCGGCGCTGCTGCCACGGGGCCCACAGACCTGGAGACAACTTATCCCATGTTATTTTTTACAAGATGGATAACCCATTTTTGTGCCCCCATATTTGTATTTCTTGCAGGCAGTTCCATTTACCTGATGAGCCTGAAAAAAACAAAAAAGGATCTGAGCATATTTTTAATTACAAGAGGCATTTGGCTGGTGATTGTTGAAGTAGTTATCATTACACTAGGCTGGACATTTAGTCCTTTGTACAACCTGCTTATACTACAGGTTATCTGGGCTATTGGCATCAGCATGATCCTGTTTGGATTATTGATTCATCTTCCTTACAAGATCATTTTTACAATTGGCTTTATCATTGTATTTGGACATAATTTACTGGACTATCCTGCCATAAATGAAGGGCTAAAAGGTTCTGTGCTGGCCGATCTTTTATACTTTTCCAATTTTGCTGTTCACGAACTTTTTAAAGACCATTTTATAATTATTGTATATTCTTTTTTACCCTGGACGGGTGTCATGTTGCTGGGTTATTGCTTTGGAAAATTTTATGCTCCGGGTATTGACCCGGTATGGCGCAGAAAAAAATTAATACAAATGGGACTTGGTTTATTAATCCTTTTTGTCTTTCTTAGATTTTCAAATCTTTATGGAGACCCGGTTGCATGGACAACACAGCACCGGGGGCCTGTTTATACTTTTCTTTCTTTTTTAAATGTAAATAAATATCCACCATCCTTATTATTCCTTAGTGTTACAATTGGTACCGGCATATTGTTCCTTGCATTTATAGAAAAAGTGCAAAACCGTTTTACCGCTGTTATGAATATCTACGGCAGGGTACCTATGTTTTATTATATCCTTCATTTCTATATCATTCATATACTGGTGGTAATTGTTTTTTATTTGCAGGGCTTTGGTTCAGAAGATATTGTTACACCCAATGTACCGTTCCTTTTTCGGCCGCAGGCATTTGGCTTTAATTTGTGGGGAGTATATGCGGTATGGCTGTTTGTTGTGATCGTATTATACCCGCTTTGCAAAAAGTATAATAACTATAAAAGTACACACAACAAATGGTGGCTGGGTTATTTGTAAAGTGATTTTACAAATTAGTTTATTGAGGCGGTGTTCCAGTAAAGTTAATATCAGGAGTAGGCATCTTTTCTATGACCTATTTTCAAAATTTCAATAATTAAAATACCCTGGTGAATAATATAAATAATTCTGTAATCACCACTTCTTATACGATATATATTTTTAAAACCTTTTAATTTTTTAAAGCCAGGAGGAAAAGGATTTGTAGTTAAAACCTTTATATCATCACGAATTATGAGAATTGCACGAACCGACAATTTTGCTAATTCTTTCTCAGCGGAGTTTTTTATTTTTAGCCGGTAATTTGCCATTTGCCGTTTTTGATTTCAGGATTTTATTAACTGCTTTTTCAAAATCAACAGCAGGCTCTTCCAGCCTGTTTTGAGCTTCCAGGCCATCTAAAAAATCCTCTATTTCTTCCTTATAATTTTTCATACTGATGACAACCGCGGTTTTATTGCCCTTTGTGTCTGTTATGTAATTGATGCCTTTCATACTTACAAATTTAGACAAATAAATTTTACTTCACCTTCCCTTTTATCTCCTGCAATTTTAGTAAGGCTTCCACCGGGGTCAACCGGTTAATATCAACTGCTTCCAGCAATTTCCTGATCTCATCAAAGGTTGCTGAATGTGTATCAAAAATACTGAGCTGCAGTTTGGGTGCTGATAATTTTTTTATATTCTCATCCAGGTTCACGCCTTCTGCTCCTTCCCTGCTGTCTTCAAGCTGTTTTAAGATCTCGTTTGCCCTGTCAATTAATTGCGGAGGCATACCGGCCATACGTGCCACATGAATACCAAAACTGTGGATGCTGCCACCGGGAGCCAGCTTACGTAGGAAGATGATCTTGTTACCCACTTCTTTATTGGTTACATGATAGTTTTTTATACCTGCTAATTTATTTTCCAGTTCATTCAACTCGTGGTAGTGAGTAGCAAACAATGTTTTGGGTTGATGGACGGAATTGTGTAAGAATTCTGCAATGCTCCATGCAATGCTGATACCATCGTAGGTGGAAGTACCACGGCCGATCTCATCCAGCAAAATCAAACTTCGCCTGGTAAGATTGTTGATGATGCTGGCTGTTTCATTCATCTCTACCATAAAAGTACTTTCGCCACCGCTTAAATTATCGCTGGCCCCTACCCTGGTGAATATCTTATCCGTTAATGGAATTTTTGCGTCGCTGGCCGGCACAAAGCTTCCCATATGCGCCATCAGTGTTATCAATGCAGTTTGCCTGAGTATGGCACTCTTACCACTCATGTTGGGCCCGGTTAAAATGATGATCTGTTGCGATGATGGATCTAAATAAATATCATTGGCGATATAAGGTTCACCCACCGGAAGATTCCTTTCTATAACCGGGTGACGGCTGTCTTTTATGTCCAGAATAAAATCATCCTGCAGTACCGGTTTTTTGTATTTGAACTGCAGGGCATTGTTGGCAAAACAGCAAAGACAATCCAGCACCGCCATCACATGGCCGTTAACCTGCATGGGCGCAATATAATCCTGCAGCTCATTTAATAATTCTTCGAAGAGCTGCATTTCAATGGCCAGTATCTTATCTTCTGCGCCTACAATTTTTTCTTCGTACTCTTTTAATTCTGGTGTGATATATCTTTCGGCATTCACCAATGTTTGTTTACGTATCCAGGTATCGGGCACTTTAGTTTTGTGTGCATGCGTTACTTCCAGGTAATAGCCAAAAACATTATTAAAACTTATTTTTAGAGAGCTTATACCCGTAGCCATTGCTTCCCGCTGTTGAATTTCAACCAGATAGTCTTTACCACCGCTGGCTATCTTACGCAGGGCATCCAGCTCTTCATTAATTCCCGCTGCAATTACATTTCCTTTAGACGCTGCTACAGGAAGATTTTCATTCAGCTCCTTTACGATCTTTTCTAAAATATATTTACATGGATTAAGTGAGTCTCCAAGCCGTTTTAAATACTCATTGGATGATCCTTCGCAGATCTCTTTTATGAAAGCCGTCTGCTGTAACCCTTTGGCGATTTGTAATACCTCTCTTGGATTTACTTTTTTCAGCGGCACTTTGCTCACCAGTCTTTCAACATCACCCGCCTGCTTGATATGCTGTGTTATTTTATTGCGGAGCTCTGTTTCCTTAATTAAATATTCAACAGTGTTCAGCCGCTCATTGATCTTTACAATATTGTTCAATGGCAATACCATCCAGCGCTTTAAAAGTCTTGCCCCCATTGCTGAAACGGTGTTATCCAAAACCTTTAATAAAGTATTGCTTCCATCGGCGCCGCCAAATAATTCCAGGTTGCGAATGGTAAACCGGTCCATCCATAAATGATCTTCCCTGTCTATTCTTTGAATGGAAGTGATATGCCCAAGGTTGGGATGCTCGGTATCTTTTAAATAATGCAACACTGCACCGGCAGCAACGATACCCATCTGCTGCCCTTCAATACCAAAACCTTTTAAGCTATGTGTGCCAAAATGTTTTAGTAAACTTTCGGTTGCATAAGCTTCTGCAAAGATCCATTCCTCTAATGTGTAGGTAAAGAATTTAGAGCCGAATGTTTCTTTAAAATATTTTTGCTGGCTGCGCTGGAAAATAACTTCGGCAGGTTTTAAGCTTTGCAATAATTTATCTGCATATTCTTTATCACCTTCGGCCACAAAAAATTCGCCGGTGCTGATGTCTAAGAATGCAATGCCTATTTTATCATCCTGGAAATGTAATGCAGCTAAAAAATTATTGCTGTTATGCTCCAGTAATTTATCACTGGTGGCAACACCGGGAGTAACCAGTTCAGTAACGCCACGTTTTACAATGCCCTTAGCCTGTTTGGGATCTTCCAGCTGGTCGCAGATGGCAACCCGGTAACCGGCCTTAACCAGTTTGTGTAAATAAGTATCGAGTGCATGATGCGGAAAGCCGGCCAGTTCAGAAGCATCGGGATTGCCGTTATTGCGTTTGGTTAAAGTAATGCCTAAAACTGATGCAGTGGTTATGGCATCCTGTCCAAAGGTCTCATAAAAATCCCCCACTCTGAAAAGCAATATGGCATCAGGGTAACGGGCCTTGATGGCATTGTGTTGTTGCATTAAGGGAGTTTCAGCAGTTGCTTTTGCCATGGGCGACAAAAGTAATTTGAAAATTTGAAGATTTGATGATTTGATAATTAAAATCCGGGATGTCTACATTATCCGCTGATTTCCAAATTATCAAATCCCCCCATTACCAAATTAGTTCTCCTGCTTTGTCAATATCTCTTTCTTCATCTTTTCCCAAAGGCCATCGAAGCTCTGGTGGTTCTCTTCCTTCCATTTTTTACTAAAGGATTGCATCTTTTCCTTCCGATCTTCTTTGGTTAGGGCAAAGAAAGCAGTGATGGCTTCAGAGTCATTATCAAATGCCATTTGGTTATAAAGCTCTTTTAACTGCTGCTCTTTACGGATATTGCTGTTGGCAATATCTATTTCCATCTCCTCACGCAGCATCACTTTTTCATCATAGCTGCCCGAGGGAAGGATGGTCTTGGTAATTACCGGCATCAATTCTATCAGCATCAATATAAAAACGATAAGATAGTACCGGAATTGTAATGCCGGATGGTTCTTTAATAAATTCGTGAGCGCTTCTACCCGGGTTAAAAAACCATTGTTGAAGTATAAAGCAAAATTCGCTTCTTCTGCTTTTATCCTGTTATCAATATCTTTCAGTGCCACATCATTGCTATCCAGTTTAGGTTGTACTTGTTTCAGCAATGCCTGGTACTCTGCATCCAGTTTTTGGTATTCATTCCGTTTGGCTATAGCTATATCTTTAATGCCCACTTTACCCGATCCGCCGCTGCCATCTGTTTCGGCTAAAAAATTTTCTCTTGCTTTATTTACTGCATTACTTTTCAAATTAAGCTCTGATTTTAATTCTGTGTTTTGTTTTATTAAAGCTTCTTTGGGGATCTTATACAACGTCAGCAACTCCTGCTGCTTCAGCATTTTCTTTTTTTCATTGTCGAGTGATGTCTGCAGTTTTATTTCCTTATCAAACATATACAACACGGCAGGCTGTGCCATAAAAGTACCAATGGTTATTGCCAGCACTCCCCGGAATAAAAGCGGTGCCAGTTTTCTTTTATTGAATTTAGTGATGCCTTTTATCAGTGCCCTGTCGATAGTAAGAATAATAAAACCCATGAACAGGCCCAATGCAATTGCCAGGAAAACAGAATCAACAAATGTGCTGAAAAAATAGGTCCAGGTGAAGGTTGCAAAAGCCCAGGTTGCCAGCACAGTCATACCAATGATGCGGTAGCGGTTCCTGTCAACAACCGAATCGACTAAAATTTCTTTTTCTGCAGTGGATAACCACCATAAAAATTCGGTGAATTGCGTAGGGTTATAAGATTCCCTTTGGGAAATGGCAATATTCTTTTCCATGATATGTAATAATTAAATGATGCTTACAAAAAGTATCAATAGTGGAGCTGAGTTGAAGAGCCTGCAAAATAACCATTCTTTACAGCATTAACGCCCCATTATGTTTACTTATTTTTTACTGCGTTGTATATTAACAGTTTGTTACAAATAGCACTTAAACCCAGCTTGTCTGAAAGGGTCTATTAGTATATCTTTGCAGCCTCTTTCAAAGAGGAATATTTTTTACTAATAATTTAATAGTATGAAGAATTTTTTAAGTGTGATAGTGTTAACGATGGCCCTTTTTTTTAATGCTTCGGCCCAGGCACCAAAAGGTATGGGCAGCAGCGATCCAATGGCAAAGAAGATACTGGATGCAGTGAGTGCAAAATTCAAGACCTTTAAAACAGTACAATCCAATTTCAATTTAAAGATAGAGAACAGTAGCAATAAGCTGATGGGTACAAAAAAAGGTACGGTGTACATGAAAGGTACACGCTACCGCATCAAGGTTGCAGGGCAGGATATTTTCAGTGACGGCAGCAATGTGTGGACTGTTGATGCTGTATCAAAAGAGATAACACTCACCAAACTTGATGCATCAAATAATACCATCACTCCACAAAAATTATTTACAAATTTTTACGATAAGGATTTTTTATACAAGCTGAACAGTGATGCAAAGGGAATACAGGAAATTGAACTGACCCCTATTGATAAAACAAAGATGTTTCATAAAGTGATTGTGTTTATCAACAAAGCTACACAGACGATCACCTCTACCAAAATTTTTGAAAAAGCCGGCAACAGGTATACATATACAGTAAGCGATATGAATACAAAAGCAACAATCCCGGATGCTACATTTCTTTTTAACCAGAAAAATTACCCCGGCATGGAACTGGTTGACCTAAGATAAAGATTTTGCCACGGAGGCACTGAAACACAGAAAATATTAAAAACCCATTGCATCCTGCAATGGGTTTTATTTTCCCCACCGGTATGATTCGTTTTGAAATCCTGCCAGGTCTATAACGCGGTCAACAACAGTAGCAGCAAGCTCTTCGATGGTAGTTGGCTTACTGTAAAAAGATGGTGTTGCCGGGCAAATGATCCCGCCTGCCAATGTAATGGTTTCCATATTACGGATATGGATGAGGTTGTAAGGAGTGTCTCTCACTACACAGATCAATTTCCTTCTTTCTTTTAAAATAACATCTGCCGAGCGGCTGATCAGGTCGTTTGAAATACCAGAAGCGATCCTGCCCAGGGTGCCCATGCTGCAGGGAATGATGATCATGGTATCATATTGCCCCGATCCTGATGCAAATGGCGCATTAAAATCCTGCTGGGAGAAATGATTCAGTTTATAATTTGTATAGTTCCCGTTACCCAGTTCTATCTTCCAAACCTCCCTGGCATTTTCTGTCATCACCAGGCTCAGTTCATCCCATTGTGCATGGATCTGCTGCAGTTTCCTTAAAAGCAGGTCAGCATAAACAGAACCACTGGCTCCCGTAATTGCAACAACGATCTTTCTTTTCATCATTTCTTTGGTTTAACCATGCTATAAACAAAGTTACATGCAAAAAGTTTTCCGAACCGCTGTTATAGATCAGGCAAGATATCAATAGCCATCATATTATCCTGCTTCAATACAACTGCCAGGCAAAAACTGCCATTGGTAATTACTAAATAGGGTACATTAAGAGTAATATTATAGCGAAGTACCTGGTCCAATACTGATTTGTTCAATGCAATTTTCATCTCTTTACATTCAATGATCATCCAGGGTTTGGAGTTACGATCATAAACAACAATATCAAAACGTTTCTTTAGTTCGCCCAGTTTTATTTCCTTTTCAACTGCGATCAAAGAAGCAGGATATTTTTTTACCTGTACCAGGTATTGCAGGAAATTCTGCCGCACCCATTCTTCAGGTGTAAGTATAACCCAGCTTTTACGTACTTCATCAAAGATGAATTCCTTATCATCCTGCTGCTTTATCCGGGGTTGGTATGGCGGGTATTCAATTTTGATCATGGCGTATCCGGGGCCGGGAAAGAATTTTGTATCTTTATTATTTAAAATGAATAATAACGGCAAGATATGAAGTCAAAAGAAGAAATTGTAAAAAACTGGCTGCCCAGGTACACGGGAGAAAAATTAGAGAACTTTGGAGAATACATATTACTGACGAATTTCAGTAATTATGTAAATATGTTTGCCAAATGGAATAAAGTTTCTATTGTTGGGGTTGACCGTCCTATGCAATGCGCTACGGCAAATAATATCAGCATTATTAATTTTGGAATGGGGAGCCCGGGTGCCGCAACCGTAATGGATCTGCTCAGTGCAATTGAACCTAAGGCTGTATTATTCCTGGGTAAATGTGGCGGTTTAAAAAAACGGAATAAACTTGGCGACCTTATTTTACCCATTGCTGCCATCAGGGGGGAAGGAACATCTAATGATTATTTCCCACCCGAAGTACCTGCCTTGCCTGCATTCGCTTTACAGAAAGCCATTTCAACAACAATAAGGGATTCTTCCTGTGATTACTGGACCGGAGTTTGTTATACAACCAACCGGCGGGTTTGGGAACATGATGAAGTGTTTAAAGATTACCTTCAAAAGATTAGAGCCTATGCCATTGACATGGAAACCGCCACCATATTTACCGTTGGCTTTTACAATAAGATCCCTACAGGGGCTTTACTCCTGGTGAGTGATAGTCCCATGGTTCCCGAGGGAGTAAAAACTGAAGAGAGTGATAAAAAAGTTACATCAGAATTTGTTGAACGTCATTTAAAAATAGGTATTGATTCGTTGAAACAACTGATCAATGATGGATTAACCGTAAGGCATTTAAAATTTTAGCTATGCAACGCTTATTTATTTTATCAGCAATTTTTTTGCTCACGATTGCTGCCAGCAAGTGTAATGAAAAGAAAGATGCCGATACGGTTTATAAAGGCAGGCTTGAGATCAGCGGCATCTGCATGAACTATACCATTAAGCTTTTGGAAGGAACTATAGATACTGCCAAAATTGTGAGCAGTTGGACCGACGAGACCACAAAAAAAACACATACCAATGTTTTTGCTTTGGCAAACCCCTGCAATTTCCCCGGTACGATAAAAGAAGGCGATGAATTTTATTTTAAAATAGATACAGTAAGTACCGAACCCTGCATGATCTGTATGGCCTATTACCCGATCCCCGGCAAAAAACTCCCGATAAAAATCGTTAACAAATAATGGCGCCGCTATTAAGTGTTGAAGGCCTTAGTATCCGGTTCAAAACCGAAGGTCGGCAAACCGCATCGGTGAAAGACAGTTCATTTACGGTTGCCCCCGGCGAACTGGTTGCCATTGTTGGTGAAAGTGGATCAGGCAAATCAATTACTGCATTATCTATTTTACAGTTGTTACCCAAAGAGGCAATAGTAAGCGGACAGATTTTATTCAATCGAAAGAAAGAGATCGATCTTTTAAAATTACCCGTTAAAAAAATAACGGAGATAAGAGGTAATGATATTGCCATGATCTTCCAGGAACCGATGACCTCTTTAAACCCGGTATTTACCTGTGGCTACCAGGTAATGGAAGCTATAATACTGCACCAGCAGGTCTCCAAAAAAATAGCCAGGCAAAAAACGATTGAATTTTTTGAGAAAGTGCAATTACCCGATCCTGAAAACATGATCAGCCGGTACCCCCATGAGATCAGCGGCGGACAAAAGCAACGGGTAATGATCGCTATGGCCATGAGCTGCAACCCTGCCCTGCTGATTGCCGATGAGCCAACAACTGCATTAGATGTGACCGTACAAAAAACCATCCTGGAACTCATCAGGTCTTTGCAACAGCAAAATAATATGGGCGTAATTTTTATAACGCATGATCTGGGTATTGTAGCAGATATTGCCGATAAAATATTGGTGATGTACAAGGGTGAAATTGTAGAGCAGGGCAATGCAAAAGATATTTTACTTTCGCCGCAACACCCATACACAAAAGCTTTGCTGGCATGCAGGCCTGCAGGACAACCCAAGGGGAAAAGATTACCGGTAGTGAGTGATTTTATGGGAACAGGAAATAAGCCACAAGCCGCAAGCTTCAAGCCGCAAGAGGCAGATCGTGTTGCAAACGACCAACAACAAACAACAAACAACAAACAACAAACATCGTCCTGCGGACAAACAACCGTTCTGGAAGTAAAAAATCTCAGCGTCCTCTTTCCTGTTAAGAAAAACATGTTTGGAAAAAGCACCCAATTCTTTAAGGCTATTGATGATGTAAGTTTTAAAATACAGGAAGGAGATATACTTGGTCTTGTTGGAGAAAGCGGTTGTGGGAAAACCACGCTCGGCAGAACAATCCTGCAATTGATAAAGCCTGCCACAGGAGAAATACTTTTAAACGGTAAAGACCTTACCCAAACCGGCGCTGGTGAACTTCGTAACATTCGCAAAGACCTTCAAATTGTTTTCCAGGATCCCTATGGTTCTCTTAATCCACGTATCACCATCGGCGATGCGATACTGGAACCACTGAAAGTACATGCGGCGCTCACCAATGACCGGCAGAGAAGAGAAAGAGTAACTGAGCTTTTGGAAAAAGTAAGTCTGAACAGTGATCATTTTAACCGGTATCCGCACCAGTTCAGCGGAGGGCAGCGCCAGCGTATTTGTATAGCCAGGGCATTGGCTTTAAATCCTTCTTTTTTAATCTTTGATGAAAGTGTTTCTGCCCTTGATGTAAGTGTGCAGGCACAGGTGCTTAACCTTTTGAATGATCTAAAAAAAGAATTGGGGTTTACAGCCATCTTCATTTCACACGACCTGTCTGTGGTACATTATATCTGTAATCGTATTATGGTAATGCATAAAGGGAAAATCATAGAAGAAGGAGATGCCTGCCAGGTTTACTTTCATCCTCAAAATGAATACACACAAAAACTGGTCAATTCAATCCCGGGTAAGCATATTCATCAATCATCATAATTGGCAATAGGTCTGAAACCGCCATTATTAGAACTGCTATAAAAATTCTTGCCGCTTTTATGAAAACTGAATAATTGCTTTTTTAACTGGTTCTTAAACTGGTCTTCAAGGAGTTCATCCGCTTTTATTTTTTTATCGGTCATTGTGGTCAGCCTGTTATCAGTAAAAATATTTTTTTCATTTTCGGGCTGCAGGCCACTGATCCCTATTTTCCAGTCATCTGTTTTATTAACGCGGTATTTAAAAAAATAAACCACGCCTTTTTTACCCGGGATGGATGCCGGTTCTTTTTTGATGAACACTATCGAATCTAGTTTATTAAAATTCTTATCAGCTACCAGGAAACTGCGTGCTATATCCAGTTGATTTTTATACCTCGCAGGAAATTGATCCAATCTTCCGGCTTTTTCAAGCAGTGTATACAATCGGCTCCTGTACTTATCTTCAGCAGCAAGCTGCAATAAAATACTATCGGCTACGGTAAGTTTATTACGCAACATCAAAACAGTTGTTGTAAGCCTTACTGCAGGTTCCCGGGATTGCAGCAGGCGTGCAAAGAAGAGCTGCACAGTTTTATTTTTATGGTAAAAAGGCAGGAGTAAAACACTGTAATCATCAAGATTGCTTTTACTATACCTGCCATAATTGGTAAATACCGATTTATTCTCTTCCACCTCTTTAAGTAATTCCTTCTCCATTAATTTCTCTTCCTTTATCTGCTGCCGTTTTAGTTCAACTTTAGCATCAAAATAAATTTTGGTAAAATAATTTTCATAATCTGTTGCCTTGATGTAGTTACTGTCGACCAATGTAACCAGCAGCGACAGCACATTGTCTTTATAGTCGCTTAGAGAAGAGAGTTGCAAAAGGTCGGGGAACAACTCCCTGGCCAGCAACAATGAATCCTTCAGGTTACGGAATAAACTATTGTAATCATAAGCGTCAGAAAATATTGGAGGATCCTGCAGTATCAATTCTTTAAATAAGCTGTATGCCGCTTTGGTTTTATGCCTTGCCAATGCTTTAAACACTTCGTTTTGAAAAAGACTGGTATCAGCAGTCTGTTCAAATATCTTTATAAGCAAAATGACCACCACCGGTTTAGTTGTATCTTTTATATACCCCAGCTCTGCTATCAATTTAGTTTTACTGTCAAAATATTCTTTATCTAAAAGATTTAATCTTTCTATAGCTGCTGCTATCTTAGGTATTCCCTTCTCACCAAAATTGATGTTGGCAATTGACTGCTGTGCTTTTTTCTGCGTTGCACTGTCCTTACTGAAGAGATCAGTAAAAAATTCATCCAGCCTGTTATCATAAATATTCCTGCCCAGTTTCTTTTCGTTGGGTATAATGCTGCTGAAAAAGGAATTTACAAAACTGCTTTCGGCTGATAAAGTATCGCCCATTGAAGCCAGGCTGAAAGTGAAATTATCTTTAAGCATTACCATCCGGTTGATCGTCCTGGATGAACCGGTATCACGCAGCATGAAACGGTATGCCATAACATTATTCTTTAAATGCAGCGTATCGATCTTGTGCAAAACAAGATCTGATCTCTCGTAATAATTATTGATCTCCTTTACCAGGAATTTTACCGAATCCATTGCATAATAATATTTAGGGTATTCCTGTATGCTTACGCCGATGATCTCACCTGTTGCCTCGCTTTTAAACAATCCATTTTTTGTTTTAGGCCAGTAGCTGATATAACCTGAGTAGTTATTCCCGTTGGCTGCTTCGCTAGCTGCGTTCTCAGTCAGTTGCCTTATTTCATTATCTATTTCGGGTGCCACAGGGGTTGTTACAGAAAAATGCATAAATGTATCTACATACAAAGCAGGAGAATTATATTTAAAGGGAGTAAAAGTAAAGGAGTTAAAATAAGAACTGAAGTCGGCTTTTTTATTCTTGCTCTTAGCTGCAATTACATAATAGTGTGCACCTTTAATGATGAACCTTGCCTGCACTATTGACCCGTCTTTCATTTTTTCCTTTACATCCAGGCAGGGATAGCCTTTACAATTGTTCCGCTCCCGGCTTAGCTGCTTATCAAAATTATCGGGGTTACGGAAAGACTCTTCGATAAGCCCCAGGTCAAAATCATCATCATCGAGGAACCTAAAATTATGCACGGATTTTTTTAGTACGATATAGACATCACCGGTAAACCTGTCCACAGCTTCATATTCCCAGCGGTCTATCCTGTCGCTGGTAACGGTATTCAGGTATTCAACCGGCTGCTGCGGAAACCTGATGGAGAACCCACCCTGCCTGGGTTGAAAATCAGTATTTACGGTTGGCGTTTCTTTTAATTGAATTGATGAGAAAAAACGTTCTGCCTCTTCGCCATCAACATAATTTTCTTTACCGCTCATTTTAAAGAACAATACTTCAAAAGGCGTTACAAAAACATGGTAACGTTGCATATTGCCACGGCGGGTGCGGTTACTTATGTTGAACCCGGCATAGCCATTTTTAATGATCTGTTTTTTTGATAATATTTTACCGGGAATGTTTTCATATAAAATGCTGTCCACTTTATTTAAAACTTCTTTTTCAGTATGGCCCAGGAAAGCGGCATGTGTTTTAATTCTTGTAACCAGGTAATAAGAACCATTGCTCATATCGGAGTATTGCCTCCTGTCCAGTTCACCATCATCACTAAGCTTAAATAAGGGACCCGGCATATCAACGCTGTAAAATTCATCATCAGCAACCTGGGTTTTAAAAACAAGCGGCACTTTCATTTTATCGATCACTTCCTTTTGTGCTGCATCCCTGTCAGTCATCTGTATTGGCCGCAGGTTATAGCCCATTTTTCTAAGTAGTTCAATAATGCCCCGGGGGCCCGGCAAATGAGCAGCGCCAACGCCCGCAAACAATGAATTCTTTTTGATGATGGTATCAATGGAGTTTGCCTGAATCTCATTCCTTTTAAAAAGAAATTTTTCCATAAAGGCTTCTGACCTGTCCAACATCCTGTCAAGTGAATCCATCAGGTCAAGATCACCACGGCGGTAGGCATCCTGTGTTTTTTCCAGGATATCAAATCGTGATTCTCCATCAGTATCTATCTTTTTTTTCTTTTTTTCTTTGGCCATATCTGCATAGGCCTGCAATACTATTTTTTCTGTTTCAAAATAATCCTCAACAGCTGTAGCCCGCTTACCCAATTTTTTGCCGGTTTGATAGATGTACAGGTCAAGGAAAGTATCTTCTTCAAAATCTTCTTTTTCTTTGTAAGACCTGTACAACAAACTGTTTACGATGGTGGGCTCACTGCTCAGCGCAGCTTTAAGCTGGTCATCATATTTGGAAATACGGAATGAATTTTCGGTAAGATAATCGCCGGTTGGTGTTTGTACAAAATCAGTATAATTCTGTTTCAGCCGGTTCATATTCACCATTTCCCCCTGCCATGTATCGGGATTAAGTTCAAGGGCCACGGCATCAACACTTTTTATTGCCAGGTAAAACGAATCGCTTAAATGAAAGACCATTTTACTGCTTACATGCATGGTACCGAAGAGGTAAGATGGTTTTGACAGGCCATTTCCGCTGATCTCCCATAACAGGCTTTGATATTTTGCCCCGGTCTTATGCTGACCAAAAGTGGAAAATGAACCCAGCAATGCCATAAGTATAAGAGAGTAAACAGGCTTTTTAAACATTACAGCTTATATTATAATTTGGTGGGTACTAAAGATGTACAGAAGAACAGAATTCAACAAAATTAGGTTTACTGGTGGATGAACCCACCAAATAAAACTTAAAAATAAATATTGAGCCCAATCTGGCGGCAATTTATTAGCTTTGCCCTCTTTAAATCATGCCGTAACATGATAAATGTCCTGAACCCAGGGCTCCATCTCTGTAGAATTTTACAGTACGTGCATGTAACCATATAAAAAATAAAACAGTTACATGAAATTATCCCAGTTTAGATTTGACCTTCCATTGAACTTAATTGCACAAACACCTACCAAACGCCGTGAAGACAGCCGTATGATGGTAATTGACCGTAAAACCGGCTCCATAGAGAACAAGCATTTTAAAGAAATCCTTGATTATTTTGATGATAAGGATGTTTTCGTGGTGAATAACACAAAGGTTTTCCCGGCACGTATGTATGGCCGCAAGGAAAAGACAGGTGCTAAAATTGAGGTTTTTCTTTTAAGAGAATTGAACAAAGCCAATAAGCTTTGGGATGTTATTGTAGACCCAGCCCGTAAGATACGTGTGGGTAATAAATTATATTTTGGAGAGAGTGATGAACTGGTAGCTGAAGTTATTGATAACACTACAAGCCGTGGCCGTACCATCCGTTTTTTGTGGGATGGAACTGATGTCGAATTTCGTGGCATGCTGGAAATTTTAGGAGAAACACCTTTACCTAAATACATAAAGCGCAAGCCGGATGAGGATGATAAAGAGCGTTACCAAACGGTATATGCCAAGCACGAAGGTGCGGTTGCAGCCCCAACTGCCGGCCTGCATTTTAGCCAGGAATTAATTAAACGATTGGAGATAAAAGGGATCCGCTTTGCAGAAGCAACTTTACATACAGGCCTGGGAACTTTTCGCCCGATTGAGGTTGAGGACCTGAGCAAACATAAAATGGATGCAGAATATTACCACATTGAAGAAACTGCCTGCAATATTGTAAACAAGGCTAAGCAGGGTGGCAACCGCATCTGCTCAATAGGCACAACAACCATGAGGGCAATGGAATCTTCTTTTACAGCGCAAAAATTATTAAAACCTTCTGAAGGGTGGACAAACCATTTTATACACCCTCCTTATAATTTTAATATAGCTGATTCATTGGTAACCAATTTTCATTTACCTAAGACGAGCCTTTTGATAATGGCCTGTGCATTTGCCGGCTACGACCTGATGATGGAAGCATATAAAAAAGCTATTAAGGATAAATACCGTTTCTTCAGTTATGGAGATGCGATGCTGATCATGTAAAATAAAGACTCTACATATATTTTTTGAACTCCCCGTTGGGGAGTTTTTTTTGCCTCAAATCAGCTACTAATGGTACGGATTTACACGATTATTTTTCGGTATTTCAATTCGTGAAAATTTGTGTAATTCGTGGCAAACAAAAAGAAGCCCGGATAGAAATCCAGGCTGTTTTAAATCCAATATCCTATGAAAAACCAGATGATATACGATTATAACCAGTACCCGGTTTTGTTATTTAATTTTAAAAAGAAAAAAGAAGCCCGGATAGAAATCCGGGCCGTTTTAATCCAATATCCTATGAAAAACCGTTAGTAAGACACAGAGACAGTTACTTTAGTTGCATTTATATTGTTAAAGAGTTTTATTAACTTTAAACTGATAAAACTTAAGTAAAATGAAAACAATAAACCAATGGCTTAGCGAATACGGCGAAAGCCACCAGGACCATACCAATAAAACAATACATTGGATATGTGTACCTGCAATTTTCTTTTCTATTACTGGATTATTATATGGAATAAAGCTGCCATTTATTATTGCAGGCCTGCAACTGAATGTGGCCATTATCTTTTTAGCGCTCGTTACTATCTATTATATCAGTCTTTCAAAAACACTGTGGATAGGCTTATTATTATTTGCTTTAGTATGTTTATGGTTGTGTAGCGTTATCGAACAGGCGGGTTTTATCAGGCTATGGCTTTTTTGCCTGATTGTATTTGTGCTTGCCTGGATAGGACAGTTCTATGGGCATAAGGTAGAAGGCAAGAAACCATCCTTTTTAAAAGATATCCAGTTCTTAATGATTGGCCCGGCCTGGCTTATGAGTTTTATTTATAAGAAGCTGGGAATTAGAATTTAATATAAAAGTAAATAAAGGAGGTAAAGTATATAAAGGAGATTCGAATTGAATAACTTTATTTACTTTAAACTTTACTTAACTCATTACTTTATATACTTTATTTACTTCAAACTTTATATACTTTATCAACTATAATATCCTTCTACAATCCAAACAACCCCTTATTCAACAAACGTAAT